>CAIRBI010000248.1 GCA_903876785.1 uncultured Gammaproteobacteria bacterium | reverse complement strand
TTGCGGGTGAGAGCGGCGAGAGGGAAGGGCGATTTGCGTGCGGCCCGTGAGACGGGCCGCCGTGGTGCCATGCTGGATTTTGGCAAGGTCTGTCTCTCTACAGCGGAGCGTCGGCAACGCCGGTGGTGGCGACTCCCGCGGCGGGTGCGCGAGTGGAGGTCTGATTCTTTCTAAGCCGCGCCGAATCCAGAATGTTGATGCCCCGCAGCAGCGTCAACGCTTCCTGCAACTGATAGTCGTTGACGACAACCTGCTCAGCGTCCACGACCGGCTCGCGCACCACATCGTCGAGGTCGTTGCCATTGCGCAGATGCCCCTCGAGGTCCACCTCGGTAATGCCTTCGCGTCCTGTGGCGCGAGTCACCAGCCCTTCCTCAATGACGATGTCCGGCTCGATGCCCTGCGCCTGAATAGAGCGGCCATTGGGCGTGAAGTACAAGGCGGTGGTTAGTTTGATGGCACGGTCATTGGTCAGCGGCATCACGGTTTGCACGGAACCCTTGCCGAAACTGCGGGTGCCCATGATGACTGCACGGCTGTGGTCCTGCAGGGCACCGGCCACAATTTCCGCTGCCGAGGCTGAGCCGCTGTTGATAAGTACCACCACCGGCACGCCTTCGCTCGGGTCGTCGGGCTTGGCAAAATATTCCATCTCGATCACTTCACCTCGGACCTGTGTGTAGACAATCTTGCCCTCGGAAATGAATGCGTCCACCACCTCTACAGAGGCTTGCAGGATGCCGCCGGGATTATTGCGCAGGTCCAGCACCAGTCCCTTCAGATCGGGTTGCTCGGCTTTGATGTCGGTCAGCGCTTCCAGCACTTCTTCGCCGGTGTTGATCTTGAACTGGGAAATCCGCAGATAGGCGTAGCCGGGCTCCAGCTCACGCTGGCGTACGCTGGCCACTTCGATGACTTCGCGGGTGAGGGTGAATTCCAGAGGCTCGGGCTCGCCTTCGCGCAGGATGCCGATGACGATGGTGGTGCCGATCTCGCCGCGCATCAGTTCCACTGCTTCATTGACAGGCAATTCACGCAGCAACTGGCCATCAATCTCGATGATCAGGTCTCCCGGCAGGATGCCAGCACGCTGGGCAGGGGTATCGTCGATGGGCGTGATGACCTTGATGAGGCCATCCTGCTCGCCGACTTCAATGCCGACGCCACCAAACTCGCCTGTGGTCGTCTCCTGCAGAGAATCGTAGTCCTCGGTGCTCAGGTAGGCGGAGTGAGGGTCCAGCCCGGCGAGCATACCCTTGATGGCGAACTCCAGCAGTTGCTTGTCGTCGATGGGCTGTACATAGGAATTGCGAATATTGTCGAGCGCCTCCGTGAAGATGCGCACCTCATCCAGGGGCAGGGGCAACGGTTGCTGTTGCGCGACCGGCTGGGCCAGGGCCTGGTGGCCGAGCGCGAGCAGGGATAGCGCAAGTCCGCGGCGGATGGCGCGATTCAATGGGGAAGCGGTGCTGGCGATTACGCTCATGGTATTCCTCTGTGCAATAGTTGCGAACGCTGGGGGGCAGGATAGCACGGCAAACTAGTTCCGTGGGAGCGGGCCTGCTGTGGGAGCGGGCCTGCCCGCGCTCGCCTGCGGGCAGGCTCCCATGTTTATCGCGGGCGGGCCCGCTCCCACAGTTATCGCGGGCAGGCCCGCTCCCACAGAGGGAGGGGTCATGACTCACACCAGACGGCCGGGTCAAGCGCCTCGCCGTGGCGGCGTATCTCGAAATAGATGCCGGGCTGATCCAGCCCGCCGTTGTCGCCCGCAGTCGCCAGTGCCTCGCCGCGATTGACCCAGTCGCCCATATTCTTGATCAGTGTCTGGTTATTGGCGTAAAGGCTCAGATACCCGTCGCCGTGATCGACCACCACCAGCAGGCCGGATCCACGCAACCAGTCGGAAAACACCACGCGGCCGGGATGGATGGCGCGCACCGCCGAGCCCGCGTCGGCGGCCAGTACAATGCCTTGACGATGCAGGTTGCCGTCGCTGTAACTCTCGCCGAAGTTGTTCAAAGCGCGCCCGCTGACCGGCCACGGCAGGCGGCCGCGCGCCTCGCTGAACGGTGTCAGTTGTTGGGGAGGTGGAATGCTGGCGATGGCATCGTTGATCTGTTTGATCAGCTCCTCCACACGCGCGCGGTCCTGCGTCAGTTGCTCCAATTCGCCACTGCGTGCTGCGATGTCGCTGTCCAGTTCCTTCAGCAGGGACTGCCGGGCGGCACGACCCTCATTGAGAGTGGCCACCTGGGCGTCGAGCTCGTTCTGTCGACTCAGAAGGGCCTGGCTTGCGTCGGCCATACTGGAGGCCGTGACCTCCAGCTCCTCCAGCGTGGCGCGAAAGGCCTGAATCCGCGCGAGGCGGTCCGCATTGAATTCGCTGTAATAGCGCAGCATGCGCGCACTGAGTGAAGGGTCTTCCTGATTGAGCAGGAGTTTCAAGTAGCTTTCGCGGCCACTCATGTAAGAGGCTCGCACGGCACGTCTCACGAGATCCTGCTGGGCTGCCCGGGCTGCTTCCAGCTCGGCGCTGCGTTCAGCGAGCAGCTCCAGTTCTGCTTCCAGCGCGGTGATTGAGGTCTGATTGTTCGCAATTGCAGCGCTGGTCTCTGCGATCTGCCGTGTGGTGTCGCGCAGTTCGGTTTCCAGACTGGTGCGGTTGTTGGCGGCGGAGTTGAGCCAGTCTTCGATCTGGCTGATGGCGGCGTTGACCTGGGTAAGTTGTTCTTCGGGGGCGGGGTCTTCTGCGGCGAGCGCTGCGCCCCCCGCTGTCACAGCGCAGAGCGTCGCCAAGCTGAAGGCGATGCACAAGCGCAGCGCGGCGACCGGGCGCAGGAATCGGGCGATGGCCACTGCGCCGCCGCCTTCCTCGCTAGCCTGAGTGCGCCGCTGGGTCATCAGTTACCTTTCACAACCAGAGAGGTGCCGCTCATCTCCGGAGGCACCGGGATGTCCATCAGAGTCAGCAGCGTGGGGGCGATGTCGCAGAGGCTGCCGGGAGCCTTGAAGGTCCAGGGGCGATTGCCGACATAGACCAGTGGCACCGGGCCACTGGTGTGGGAGGTGAGGGGTTGGCCGGACTCTTCGTCCACCATCTGCTCGACATTGCCGTGGTCCGCGGTAATCAGGCACTGGCCATCGCTCTCGCGAATTGCTGCCGCGATACGGCCGAGGCAAACATCCAGGGCTTCGACGGCCTTCACTGCGGCGTCAAAACTGCCGGTGTGTCCGACCATGTCGCCATTCGCATAGTTGCAGATGATGGCGTCATAGGTGCCGGAGTGAATCGCCTCGACCAGCCTGTCAGTCACTTCGAAGGCGCTCATTTCCGGCTGCAGATCGTAAGTGGCAACCTGCGGAGAGGGCACCAGTATGCGTGTCTCGCCTTCGAAGGGCGCCTCGCGGCCACCGCTGAAGAAGAAGGTGACGTGGGCGTACTTCTCGGTTTCGGCGATGCGTAACTGCGTCTTGTGCAGCCGCTCCAGGTACTCGCCCAGCACGTTGTCCATGGGCTGCGGCGGGTAGGCGCAGGGAGCCTTGATATCGGCGGCGTATTCGGTGAGGCAGACAAAATCGCCCAGCACGGGTTTGCGGGCGCGCACGAAGCCTGCGAAGTTCGGATCGGTAAAGGCGCGGGTCAACTGGCGGGCGCGGTCAGAGCGGAAGTTCATGTAGATGACGGTATCGCCGTCTTCGATGTGGACAACGTCGGCGTCGCTGGCGGCGATGCAGGTGGCTTTCACGAACTCGTCGTCTTCGCCGCGGGCGTAGGCGGCCAGCAATCCTTCTTCGGGAGTCGCTGAGCGGAAGTCTGCCTTGGCGGCGGTCAGCAGGTCATAGGCGGTTTGCACGCGATCCCAGCGGTTGTCGCGATCCATGGCAAAGTAGCGGCCGATGATGGAGACGATGCGGCCGCCGCATTCAAGCAGTTTTTCTTCGGTTTTCGTCAGAGATGCCAGTGCACTGCGTGGCGGCGTGTCGCGGCCGTCGAGGAAGGCGTGGACGTAGATCTTCTCGGCGCCGCGCTGTTCGGCCAGGTCAATCATTGCCAGAATCTGATCTTCATGGCTGTGGATGCCACCCGGGGAGATGAGCCCGAGGATGTGCACGGTCTTGTCCGCCATGATGGCTTTGTCGACGGCATCCACCAGGGGTTCGTTCAGGTAGAAAGTGCCGTCCTCAATCGCTTTGTCGATGCGCGTCAGGTTCTGGTACACGATGCGTCCCGCACCCAGATTCATGTGCCCGACTTCGGAGTTGCCCATCTGTCCGGTCGGCAGGCCGACGGCGGTGCCTGAGGTAGTGATCAGGGTATGCGGGCAGTTACTCCACAGTCCGTCCCAGACTGGCGTGCGCGCGGCGCTGATGGCGTTGTGTGTGGTTTCTTCACGATGACCCCAGCCGTCGAGAATCAGCAGCAGGGCGGTATTTTTGCGGGCAGGCAGGGCAGAAGAAGTCATGTCTGTGAAACGTCCAGTTTACCAAGGGTTGTGAGTCAGAGTTGACGGTGCCAGGCATTATCCCGAAAAGCGCGATCCATAGCGAGAGTCAAGGCTGGCTCCGGGCAGATATTGGCGTGTATACTGCCCACCTTTTTTGCATGGTATGGCGCCTTTGATGGGTTTGCCGACCATCTGCGCGGCACCCTCCGGGAGTGCGGGAGAGCTGTCTGAATTATGGCGCAATTTATTGAGTTTGTAGGAAATCACTGGATTCTATCAACCGTCTGGGTGGGCCTTGTGGTCGCCTTGGCGTTTCACAGAACGAAGTCCTCCGGTGAGTCTGTGAGCCCGCAGCAGGCGGTCATGCTGATCAACCGCTCCGATGCAGTAGTGCTGGATATCCGCGACAAGAAGGATTTTGACGCCGGGCACATCGTGGACGCGATTCATATTCCGCTCAGCAAACTGGACTCGCGGATTACCGAGCTGGACAAGCACAAGTCTGTGCCGGTTGTGGTGGCTTGCCGATTGGGGCAACACTCCGCCGATGCCGTGAAGGCGCTGCGTAAGGCCGGTTTTACCCGCGTGCTGCGGCTCGCCGGTGGCATGATCGAGTGGCGAGCGCAGAATCTTCCGCTGGTGCAGAAGTAAGCAGTTTGCAAGTGATACCCCCTTCCTGCGGGAAGGTTTTTCGTTCGACCTTTTGACAATCACCTTAACAACCACTGAAAAGCGATGCAGGAAAAGAAATGGCAGACAATAACGTAGATCAGAACAACACCCCCGCCCCTTCAGCTCCCGAGGGTGGCGCTGCACAGGACGCCGCACCTCAGCAGGCTTTTGCTCTGCAGCGTATTTACCTGAAGGATGCATCGTTCGAATCGCCCCGCAGCCCGGTAGTTTTCCAGGGTCAGTGGGCGCCTAAAGTCAGCTTCACGCTGAACAGCAAGAGTGCCAGAGTCGCAGACGGCGTTTTTGAAGTGGTTCTGACCATCACTGTTGAAGCGAAGATCGACGAAGCAGCAGCCTTCTTGGCGGAAGTGCATCAGGCCGGTATCTTTACCTGTGTTGGCATGACCGAAGGCGATCTGGAGCACGTATTTGCGTCAGTCTGCCCGAACATCCTGTTCCCTTACGCCCGTGAAGCGGTTGACTCCCTGATCGTCAAGGGCAGCTTTCCACCCGTGAACCTTGCTCCGGTGAACTTCGACGCTCTGTACGCTCAGACCAAGCAGCGTCAGGCAGCAGAAGCGGCGGCAGCTCAGTCAGCTAATTGATAATCCCCTGTGGGAGCGTGCCTGCACGCGATGAGGTCCATCGAAGGATCCAATCGTGTGCAGGCACGCTCCCACAGTGTTCACTCTCCAAACGCAAAATCGAGTTGGCGCAGTGCTTCGTAAACCACGATAGCTGCCGTGTTGGAAAGATTCAGGCTGCGGCTCCCTTTGCGCATGGGGATTCTCAGCACCTGTTCGGGCGGCAATGAGTCGAGAAGCTCCGTCGGCAGCCCGCGCGTCTCCGGTCCGAACACCAGGATATCTCCCGCCTGAAAGGCCTCATCGCAATAACTTCTTCTACCCTTGGTGCTAAGCGCAAAAATGCGCCCGGGCAGTTCTTTTCCCAGGAAATCCTCCCAGGATTCGTGCAGGTTGACGCGCTCAACCTCGTGGTAATCCAGTCCTGCGCGTTTCACTTGCTTATCGTCAATAGAAAAACCCAACGGCTTGATCAGATGCAACCGGGTGCCGGTATTGGCGGCCAAACGAATGATATTGCCGGTATTCGGAGGTATTTCCGGCTGAAACAGGACTATGTGCAACACGAGAGTGAATTTCTACCTTTGGTCGGACGGTCGTTATCTGAAGTCACGGCTATCCGCAATCCCCGCTTTGAGGGGGTGGTAGATTGGCCGGATGCGAATCCAGGTCTGTGAAATTGTTCAATATATGGTCCGATGGGTCTGTCAGGCTGAATTGGGCTGTGCGAAATTTGACCCCAAATGTACCCGTATATAGGAGGTTTTTTTATAGAATTTATAGACTTAACCGATATAATTCAAGAACTTTGGCCATGGGCTGGATAAGCCTTGGCCGCATGGTTTTACAAAAGCGCCCTTTGCAGGGCGTGTACTCCCGATATTCGGGACGCTATTTTGCGACTGTAACAGGATTATTCAGTGCTGGAATTCTTCAACAGGTTCAAAAGGAAAGAGCAGTCTGCCGGGCTGGTGGGCCTTTCCGTGAGCGATGAAAGAATTTCTCTGGCACAGATTTCAAGAGGCTTCTCCCGGGAAAGTGTCAGTCCGTTTCTGGAAAAGTGCGCCAGTCTGGAGCTGCCCTCATTGCAGCAGGCGCGCGAGGTTTTGAGCAGGTATGTGGACGGACAGGAGCTCAAAGGTTCGCCCTGCAACTATGTCCTCACGCCGCGCGATTACAACCTGTATCTGATCGAGTCGCCGGCCGTGGAGCCGCAGGAGTTGAAATCGGCTGTGCGCTGGAAGATCAAGGATCTTCTCGATATCCCGGCTGAGGAGGCGGCCATTGAGGTTTTTCCCGTTCCTGAGGATGCTTTTCAGGGCCGCTCCTGGGGAAGGCAATGCCGGGATAGTGAATCTGCAGATGGATCTCAGCGCGGCGACGGGGCTCGACATGGAGTATCTCCAGTTCGAGTGGGATGATACCGACGATGACTACAACGAGAACCCGCAGGGGCAGATCGAATTCGGTCAGTACCGTATGCACGACCGCATTATCAACTGGCAGGAAATTTACAACACCGCGACGCTGTGATCTGCACAAAACCTGTGGGAGCGGGCCTGCCCGCGAAGAAATTTGGGGTCAGAGTGAAGTTCACTCTGACCCCAAATTTCACTCTGACCCCA
>CAIRBI010000247.1 GCA_903876785.1 uncultured Gammaproteobacteria bacterium | reverse complement strand
CTCACCATATTCAGCAGTTTGCATCTCCCTGGTGGCTGCCCGACGGGCACACGCAGACACTGTGGCGGCGCTTCGTCTCCCATAAGCCCTTGTTGAGGCGACGTCAGCGCGTCGAGTTGAGCGACGGCGATTTCATCGATCTCGACTGGGTGGACTCTCCTTCGACAGACTCGCAATCAAGTGACTCCCAATCGAGAGATTCCGAATCTAGAGACCACGGCTCTGCTCGGGATTTGCCCACCGTCCTTCTCCTGCACGGGCTGTGCGGCAGCTCCGATTCCCCCTATGTGCTGTCGCTGCAGCGTCTGCTGAATGAGCGCGGCTACACCAGTGTGGCCATGAATTTCCGGGGCTGCAGCGGTGAGATCAATCGCCTTGCCCGGGCCTACCATTCGGGCTGTACCGAGGATCTGGAAGAAATCTACCAGTGTCTGCGGCAGGGCACCGGGGCGCGGCCAATGGTGTTCGCGGGGTTTTCGCTGGGCGGCAACGTATTGTTGAAATGGTTGTCCGAGATCGGGCGGCGCGACGACGTGCTGCTCGGAGTGTCGGTGTCGGCGCCGTTCTCGCTTGCGTACTGCGCCGGCGCCATGAACAGCGGGCTCAGCTCGGCCTACGGACATTATTTCCGCCGCCGTCTGGTGCGTGATGTCGAGAGCAAGCGTGCACACTTTCGCGCCAGCGGGCGACGTGACGAGCTGCAGAAACTGGATGCGCTTGGCGATCTGCGGCGGCTGCAGACACTCTGGGAGTTCGACGATCAGGTCACTGCGCCCCTGCACGGGTTCGACGGCGCCGAGCATTACTACGAAACCTGCAGCAGTGGCCCGCTGCTGCCTGCAATCCACACTCCGGTGCAGCTGATCCAGAGTGCCAACGACCCCATCATTCCGGTGGGCTGTTTGCCACGCCCAGGCGAATTGCCGATGCACGTGCGTCTGCATCTGACCGAAACCGGAGGGCATGTCGGTTTTACCTGTGCGGGGCAGCCGCTGTGGCTGGAGCAGCGCATACTCGCCGCCATAGAGGAATGCCAGCCTTCCAGCACTGGCACCAGCTTTGCTTGATTGAGGTGCAGGTGCCATTTGATTAGAATGGCCGCGAAACGCACAGGGCCATCAAGGACCACAACGCCGGATGGACGCTGTCTGCCGGTCGGGGATGAGAAAACAATGAGAACAGCCGTCTATCCGGGCACCTTCAATCCGATCACGAATGGCCATACCGACCTGGTGGAGCGAGCCTCAAGGCTGTTTGACCACATCATCGTTGCCGTTGGCATCAATCCTCAGAAGAGCACCACACTTTCCGCTCAGCGCCGCGTCGAGCTGGCATCCCAGGTTTTGGCCCACCTGCCCAACGTCGAGGTCTGCTCGTTCGATACGCTGCTGACAGAGTTCGTGAAACAGCGAGGCGCCAACATCATTCTGCGCGGTCTGCGGACAGTCGCGGACTTCGAATATGAGTTCCAGCTGGTCGGCATGAACCGGGTGCTCGAGCCCAGTATCGAGACGGTCTTTCTCGCGCCTGCCGAACACCTGTCCTACATCTCTTCCACCCTGGTCAGGGAAATCGCCTCTTATGGCGGCGACATCTCCAAGTTCGTGAATCCCATCGTTGCGCGCGCCATGCGCGAGGAGCTGCAGGGCGTTTAGGGTGGCCAGGCTGCGGCTCCCCTGCTGGCGCCTCTAATGCGGCGCCTCCTAGTGCTGCCCCTAGTGCTGACAGTGCGGACAGAATACCGTGCTGCGCTGCCCCAGCCGGATTTCCCTGAGGGTCTCTCCGCAGGCCGTGCAGGCTTCGCCTCCGCGTCCGTAGACGTGCAGTGACTGCTTGAAGTAGCCGGGCTTGCCGTCACCGCCCACGAAGTCCCGCAGCGTTGTCCCTCCCTGAGCTATGGCGCGTCCGAGAATCTCCCGTATGCACAGTGCCAGTCGCTCATAACGCTCAAGCGCAATTCGCCCCGCTGCGCGGTCCGGCCGTATCCCTGCCATGAACAGCGCCTCGTTCGCGTAGATATTGCCGACCCCGACCACGACATGGCTGTCCATGATGAACGATTTCACGGGTACCTTGCGCCCCCGGGAAGCAGCGAACAGAATCCTGCCATTGAAGGCGTCCGAGAGGGGCTCCGGACCCAACGTCTTGAGCAGGGGGTGCTGCAGGGGCGATTCCTTGAGCCACAACATGCAGCCGAAGCGTCGTGGGTCGGAGTAGCGCAGGATGGCGCCGCTTTCCATGATGATGTCCACGTGATCATGTTTGAGCACCAGATCCTGCGCGGACGTCACCCGCAGGCTGCCGGACATGCCCAGATGCACCAGCAGGCAGGCGTCTCCAGCGTAGAGCAGCAGGTATTTGCCGCGCCTCTCCACGCGTTCCATCAGACGGCCCGGCAGCTCCAGGCGCAACTGGTCCGGCACTGGCCAACGTAATCTGGAATCGCGCACAACAACGGCCTTGATTTGTTGTCCAATGACGTGTGGGGCAATGCCCCGGCGGGTAGTTTCAACTTCGGGCAATTCGGGCATGAGGGCTCGTATTTACATTGGGGTCTCGGGTTTTAAATGCGCCTGGTGTATAAATGAAAGCGGATACCGGAAAACGGGGTCTGTTGCGTGCAGTAAGCAGCACGTCCAGCCGCTTTCGACCGTCGGCGTGTCTTTAGCGTACACAGGAAACTCCAAAGCCAGCAAACATATCCTCAGAAACTTCAGGATCAGGCCGTGAAATTTTCAGGTGATAGCAAGGCAATATTCCTCCTCGCCGCTTTCCTGGTGGCGCCTTCCACTATTTATGCCCAGCCGTTGGCGGCCGCTTCTCAAGCCGTTGCGACGGACGCCGAACCTGCGCTGGAACAGACACCTCCTGACAGTCATTTGCTCTACTTCGAGCGGCCTGTGGCGCTGGATGCGCAGGGCGAGGCCTCTGTACTGGAGACGCTCGCTCCCGATGAACAGGTGCTCATTCCCGAAACCTCTGCTTTCGTGGATCTCACTCCCCAGCAACAGGAATATCTGCAACGGCTGCAGGATATCGACAACTACGAACAGATGCTGGAACAGCTCGAGTATGACGGCGGTGCGTGGAGCGCGCAGATTGCGGAGGAACTCTCCACGCTGGGAAATCTGCTCTATCAGCAAGGGGATTACGAGCAATCCATTGAGGTGTTTGACAGGGCCGTGCATGTCAACCGTGTGAATTATGGTCTTTACAGCACTCAGCAGATTCCGCTGGTGGAGCGCATTGTCGAGAGTCACATTGCACTCGGGCAGTGGCAACTGGCAGATCAGCAGCAGCAGTATGCCTTCTATGTGCAGAGCAAGGCATATGGCGCACGCGACCCCCGCATGGCAGATGTGTTCGAGAATCTTGCGCGTTGGAACATCGCCAGCTTCTTCCGCGGGATAGATCCGGACCCGAGTGCCCGCCTGCTCGAGACCTACATGCTGTTCCGGGCCGCTGCGAACACAGTGGCCTTTCACTTCGGTACAGCCGATCCCCGCTATGTGTCTCTGCTGCGCGATGTGGCCGGAGCGTCTGACATGGTGACGCGCTATACCCCGTCCGGAACTGTCACGGCCACGGCCACCAATCCCAACATTCGCCGGGTGAGCGAGTTTGTCGGCGTCCCGAATGATCAGGTCAGAGTGCCCAACGGCGGCGGTGAGGGCGCGCTGCGCAGGATTCTGGAGTTTTACAGTGACGACGACAGACCTGCCACTCAGGAGAACCTCATGCTCAGAGTGCGGGCGCTTGCGGAGCTTGGCGATTGGTACATGATGGAGCAGCGGCGGCAGGCAGCGCTGGACGCCTATGCAGACGCCTGGAATCTGTTGCTGACAATGGAAGAAGGAAGCGTTCTGGCGCAGCAATTCTTTGACCGGATCGTCTTCCTGCCGACTTTTTCCCGGTTTGATGAAGAGCAGCGCGAAGCCTTCCAGGCGTCGCCGGATTTCGGGGCCAGGCAGGGCTACG
>CAIRBI010000246.1 GCA_903876785.1 uncultured Gammaproteobacteria bacterium | reverse complement strand
GCACCACGATTTTTGCCCACACCGACTCCTTGGTCTGGTGCGCATGCAGAAGCCCGCTCGGGACGCTCTCTGCGGTGAACTCAGGCGTTCTCTTGTAGGGGGTAACATTGTCTGGTAACTGTTTCATGCTTTTGTCCAAATAAGGTTTTCACAGTGATAGACTCGCCGCACGAACGTTACAGAAGAGAGCCTGACCAAACAATAATAGCCCAATAAAAGGACCTGGCCATGCGTGAATCCACATCGATACAGAACCCGATCTCCCGTCGCACATTTCTCTCTCTCGCGGCCTCATCGGCAGTGCTGGCAGGCAGCAGTCTGCATAGCCTGCGCAGCTTCGCCGCGACCGCCTCCGTCGTGCCCGACGTCAAGGCGCTGGTGTTCGATGTCTTCGGCACAGTGGTGGACTGGCGTGGCTCTGTCATCCGCGAAGGCCAAATGCTGGGAGAGCGGAAGGGCTACAACATCGACTGGGCTGTGTTCGCCGACCGCTGGCGCGCTGGCTACGGGCCATCCATGAATCGTGTGCGCAGTGGCGAGCTGCCCTGGACCAAGCTCGACGATCTGCACCGCATGGTACTGAACGAGCTGGTCGAGGAATTCAAGCTGACCGGAATGACTGAGGAAGAGCTGCAGCATTTCAATTACGCCTGGCACCGCCTGAGCCCCTGGCCCGACGCGATCGCCGGGCTCAGCCGGTTGCGCAACGAGTACACGATCGCGCCACTCTCCAATGGCAATGTCTCGCTGCTGCTGAACATGGCGAAGAATGCGGGATTGCCGTGGGACACCATCCTGTCGGCCGAATTGTCCCGTCACTACAAGCCCGACCCGGAGGCCTATCTCAAGGCGGCAGAGCTGTTCAGTCTGGAGCCCGGGCAGGTGATGCTGGTGGCGACGCATCCGAGCGATCTGCGCAGCGCGGCGGAGGCGGGGCTGCGAACAGGGTACGTGCACCGTGCGCTGGAACGTGGTGCCGAGAATCCCAAGGTACCGCCGGCAAGAGATGAGTTCGATGTGTTTGCGGACGACTTTCTGGATCTGGCGGCGCAGTTGGGGGCCTAGGTCTATCGAGAACCCGTGTCACAAATATGGCTGCGACCACGGACAGAAGGGAACAACATGAACATCAGAGATCATCATCGCAAACCTTTGCTGGCAGGATGGCAAACACCATTGCTGGCTGTGAATTTCATTGCTGTCTTGCTCATGCCTGCCCTGTCCCTTCAATCAGCACTCGCCCAGACTGCCGACCCTGTCGCTCACGGCGTCCGCAACGACCTGCCGCGCCCCTACGTCACGCAGCGTGACTGGGGCGAGCTGCCCACCGGGGTGAGCTGGGCGGCAGTCACGGCGGTGGAGCCTTCACCGGACGGCCAGTTCATCTATGTCGTGCATCGCTGCGCGGCCAACTCCTGTGCCGACAGGCCGGAAGCGCCAGTTCTCAAATACGATTACGACGGTCGCCTGTTGACGGCCTTTGGTGAGGGACTGTTCCTGTTTCCCCACGGTGCCACGGTGGATGCTCAGGGCAATCTGTGGGTCACCGATGCCAGGGGAAACGAGGCCGGAGGTGACGTGGCAAAGGGACATCAGGTGTTCAAGTTCAGTCCAAAGGGCGAGGTGCTGATGACACTGGGGCAGCGCGGCATCGGCGGCACGGGCACGGATCAACTCTATCAGCCCAACGACGTGGTAGTGGACCCGCGCAGCGGCGAGATATTCGTCACCGAAAGCCATCGCGGGGGGCTCAACAATCGCATCATGCATTACGCTGCCGACGGCACCTTCATCAAGACCTGGGGCCGCAAGGGCAGCGCACCGGGAGAGCTGAGTGAGCCCCACGCCATTGCCATGGATTCCCGTGGCCGCCTGTTCGTCGGTGACAGAGAGAACAACCGCATCCAGATCTTCAGTCAGGCTGGCGAGTTCATCGACGAGTGGCGCCAGTTCGGGCGCCCCAGCGGCCTGTTCATCACCGCAGACGACACGCTGTATGTGGCCGATTCCGAGTCTGGCCCCGACACCGGTGCCAACGAGTTGAGCGGCATCATGAAGGGCATTCGCATCGGCTCCGCCGTGGACGGCACGGTGACGGCCTTCATCGAAGACATGGAACCGCTGACCGACGATCACTCCGGCGCGGAAGGTGTGGGCGTGGATGCCCAGGGCAATGTTTATGGTGCGGTGGTAAGGCGGCAGATGCTGGAGCGGCATGTGCTGGAGGGAAATTGAATAGCACTTGGACAGAGGGTGCAGGTGGCTGAAGAAAGACCAGCGCACCCTCTCGCATGGCAGTTCATCAGTGGCGCATCCAAAGCGAATTGACGGTACTTTAGGATACAATTAGACGGGCTCTTACTATACAATCAGACGCTCGCATAGAATGCAATTGGACGCATACGAACATGCCGTATACCCCCTCTTCCTACATCCCTCGCCACCTCACGCCAATGCTGCAGGAGGCGCTTCAGGATACCGCCGTGGTTTGCCTGCTGGGGCCACGGCAGTGTGGCAAGTCTACGCTGGTACGACACTGCGACCCTCATCGAACCTACATCAATCTCGATGAGCGCAATTACCTGGAACTGGCACTGCGTGATCCGGAAGGCTTTATAGATGGGCTCCCGGAGCAGGTTGCCATTGACGAAATACAGCGCGCACCAGAACTCACCCTTGCCATCAAGCGCAGCGTTGATGCCAATCGTCGCCCAGGTCGTTTCTTACTGACCGGCTCAGCCAACCTTTTGCAGTTGCCGCGTCTGGCTGATTCATTGGCCGGCCGGATGGAATGCATTTATCTTCAACCGCTCACAGAGGCGGAGAAGGAGCAGGCACTGGGGCAGTTTCTCAGCGTCTGGTTTGCCGGGGGGCTGATCCAAGCTTTACCGCCAAGTCGCGTCCCCAGATCCAGCGAGCTGCCAGGCCGTTTGGTAGCAGGAGGGTATCCCGACACGTTCGCTCGCAGTCCGCAAAGAGCACGACGCTGGCAACATCAATATCTGCAATCGATCATTGAGCGCGACATCCAGGACATCGCCGAGATCAAGGATGGTCAGGATGTGGCTCGCTTGCTGGAGTATCTCAGCCATCAAACTGCCTCGTTACTGAATGTAGCGGCCATCGCCAATGCCCTGGGGCATACCCGTCCTACCATTGAACGGTATCTAAGCGCTCTGGAAAAACTGTTCCTGATTCGCCGACTGCCTGCCTGGCATTCCAACCGCAGTAAGCGGTTGGTCAAAACACCGAAGGTTCACGTTTGCGACAGCGGGCTTGCTGCGGCTCTTGCAGATTTGCATCCAGAACAGTGGAATCCGGAGCGGACCCGGTTTGGCCACCTGCTGGAATCATTCGTGGTTCAGCAGGTCATTGCCTTGGGAGCCTGGCATACGAGCGAACCAAGTTTCGGACATTATCGCGACAAGGACTTGCTTGAAGTTGACCTCGTCATCGAAGTGGGGGGTGACGTGTGGGGCCTTGAAGTGAAGGCGGGTGCGACAGTGCAGGCGAATGACGGAAAAGGACTCTTGCGACTGGCGGACGTTGCAAAAGACAAGTTCCGAGGAGGTCTCATACTTTACGATGGTGAGGCGGTGCTGCCAGTTGCCCCACACCTCAACATTTATGCGGCGCCCATAGCAAAACTGTGGGAGCTCTGACCCGGGCGCAGTTCCAATTCGGAAAAATTCGGCAGAGTGTCAGCACTCTCGGCGTCTTTGGAGGCGCTTGGGGCTATAAGCAATCCCCTTTTATGATCTGCAGATTTAGAACGCTCTGGCCAGAATTGTGGATGCCTGCTGCGCTTAACTCATGTTTATTTGTAAAAATATAGATGGATATTTTTAAGCAAAATCATAGCGATAGAGCTATAGTATGTACATGTAAACAGTGCTTTTCAGGCGCCCGTTTGCGGCCTTTCCAAGGAGGAATCGTCTCATGTCACAGCTCCCGTCTCTTGCTCTTATCCCTAAAGACAACGCCGCGCTCAGCGACGAAATTACTCGTCTCGCCGGGCACATCAACGCGGCCCAACATCGTTTCCTGACTCTGCTCG
>CAIRBI010000245.1 GCA_903876785.1 uncultured Gammaproteobacteria bacterium | reverse complement strand
TCGTTCGATGGCAGCGAAGACTTCAACTCCGCGCGTGGCCGCGACATCGAGGTAGAGTGGCCATTGCTGCTGGAAGAAACCTTGTCGGACGAGTTGCGCAGCATCGAATACAACCTGCCCCATTATGGCGAGACAGGTCGCCAGTCCGACATTCGCAAGACCCTCAAGGTGAAGATTCCCGCAGGTGTCTCCGACGGCGAACGCATCCGTATCAAAGGACAAGGCGCACCCGGTTTCGGCAGCGGCCCGGCAGGGGACCTCTATTTGCGCATACGGCTAGTGCCCCACCCGCAGTTCGACGTCAGCGGTCACGACCTGACCATCACCGTGCCGGTAGCCCCGTGGGAGGCAGCGCTGGGCGCAAAGATCACCGTGCCTACGCTCACCGGCAAGATCAGCCTGAACCTCGCCGCCGACAGCCAGAGCGGACAGAAGCTGCGCGTCAAGGGTCGCGGACTGAGAACCAAGACGGGCCACGGCGACCTCTATGCTCTGCTCAAGGTAGTGATGCCGCAGACTGCCGACAACGAGACCCGGGAACTCTGGCAGGCACTCGCCACCAAGGCCGCTTTCAATCCCCGTAAAGACTGGGAGGTATGAGATGCACAATGACTACGTTATGAATCTGAGACTGGTGGACGCCTGCCACGCTCTGGAGCTTGCTTCGACGCAGGTACTGGAAATCGTGGAGCACGGCATTATCATCCCGGTCGGCGAAACGCCCGAAGACTGGCTGTTCGACTTGCAGATGATCAGCACGGCAAGACGCGCCATGCGCCTGCAACGCGACCTGCAACTGGAGTGGTCGGCGGTAGCACTGGTGCTGGAGCTGATCGAAGAGCGGGATCGTCTGCGTGCTGAGAACGCCATGTTGCAGCGACAGTTGCAGCGCTTCCTGAATGATTGAGCGGCGGACGACCTTGGTATGGCTGTAGAAATAGAACGCAAATTCCTCGTTCACCAGGAGCGCCTGCCGACTTTGCCGGAAGGTACGCGCCTCTGTCAGGGGTATATCCCCACTCTCAATCGCACCACCGTACGCATCCGGATGAGCGGCACCCGTGCGTTTCTGACCCTCAAGGGGCCGAACAGCGGCCTTAGTCGCACCGAATTCGAATACCAGATTCCCGCGCCGGACGCGCAGCAGATGATCGATCAGTTGTGCGTCGGCGGCACCGTGGACAAGATGCGCTATGAAATCGAGCACGAAGGCATGCTCTGGGAACTGGATATCTTCTCGGGTGTGAACAGCGGATTGCTGGTGGCGGAGATCGAACTGCTGCACGAGGATCAGCCCTTCGCCCGGCCGGACTGGATTGGCGAGGAGGTCAGCACCGATCCGCGCTACTCCAACCTCGCCCTCCTGCAGAATCCCTATTTGCGCTGGGCCGAGCAGCCCTGAAAAGGATGCGTCGCAACAGCAGACTCAGGGACGCACGCGCGTAAACTTGCGGATGGCTGTCTCCGCCACCTCGGCGGCGTAGAGATTGCCTTCCTCGTCAACCGTCACTCCCTCCGCATGGCTCGTCGTCCCATCCGGGTCAGTCACCGGGTCTGGCGTAAACGCTGTCACGAAGCCATTGCGAACACTGCCCACGCGAATACCACGCTCCCAGCCGGGATTGCGGTCATCGCCGGTGTTGGATTCGGAATCGGCGGAGTACAGCATATCGTTGGCGTCAATATAGACATCGCTCGGACGCCCGAACTGCGTCCAGGTCGTCAGGTGATTACCTTCCTGGTCGAAAATCTGAATCCGGCTGTTGCCCCGGTCGGCGACGAACAGACGCCCCTGCGAATCCATGGCCAATGCATGCGGCACCCGGAACTCGCCCGCCTCCAGCCCCACCGTGCCCCATTGCAGCAGATATTCGCCCTCGCTGTTGTACTTGATGATGCGATTGTCCGTGTTCGGGCTGTGGCCGTCGGCGACGAAGATATCGCCGTTCGGTGCGACCAGCACATCGTTGGGGGCATTGAAGAAGTAGCGACCGGTCCCGGCTACGCCGGCGATTCCGAGACTCATCAACAACTCACCCTCCGGGCTGAATTTGTGCACCTGATTGCCTTTGCGCCGAGTACCGTCCGTCGCCGCATCGGTGACCCAGACGTTGCCATCCGGATCGACAAACATGCCATGCGGCCACACAAACATGCCCGCCCCGAAACTGCGCAGGATATTGCCATCAGAATCCATAAGCATGATCGGATCGACAGTAGGGCGATCCTCACAGCTGCCCGGCCCCCGATTGCCGCCACAGCGATCCGCGACCCACACCGTGCCATTGCCCGCGTAGTGAATTGCACTTGCCGCACCCCAACTCCGGCCCGCCGGCAACTTGCCCCAGGCCTGATCGCCACGCGCGAAGGGATTGGGTACACCCGATAACCCTTGCACGACCGAGCCCGCGGATCCGGCTGTATTCAAGGATGTGCAGGCACTGCACAAACTCAGCAGAGCCAGCAGCAGGACTGATTTGTAGTAACGGTGTCGTTTCATGGCGCTCTCCTTATCGTTATTTTATATTCTCGCCTGCAATCTGCCCGGATGGTACGGCATAAAACCACCCCGGTGCAGTCGCAATTTCTCCGTCGGCGCTCTGCTCACCTGATCTTAGGAACGTTCTGCAGCACTCTGCGGCTTTACAGCGAAGAGCCAATCTGTTCTTCTGCGCCTCGGCAAAAACGATGCGGTGCGCTACAACTCAATCACCCGCACAAGAATTAACCGGATAATAATAGCCAAACAAGAGGCCTGAGAACACGATCATGATGAAACGTTTATTGAAAACCGCCGCTGCACTACTGCTTGCCGGACAGATCTCCGGGCCCTTTTCCGGACTTTACGCTGCCGAGAACGTGGTCATTCTGGGCCCGGTCGGCCCAAGCCCCTACGACATAATTCCTTACTGGCACAAACCCTTTGCCGAGCCTGGTTTCGCCTTCGGTGGCAACTCCGGGGTCTTCGCGGAATCTCCGGACCGCATTCTTATCGCCCAGCGCGGCGAGGCCCGCTTGCCCGACCCGGTACCAGCTGAATATGCGGGATATGCTGGCTCGCTCGGCATCAACGTCCTTACTGCGGCGGAGCGCCGCACCTGGCAGAACTGCCTGTATGTACTTGATGGGGAAGGCAACGTCATCGAAAACTGGAAACAGTGGGACGTCTTGTGCGCTGGCTCCGATGGCCCCGGCCCGCACCGCCTGCGCATCAGCCCCTACGACCCGGAGAAGCGCGTATGGGTCATCAACGAAACCTTCCACACCATCTACATCTTCAGCAATGACGGCAAAGAACTGCTGATGACGCTCGGTGAAAAAGGCGTACCCGGCACCGACGCAACGCATTTCGGCCGACCACAGGATGTGGCATTTCTGCCGGATGGCCGGGTGCTGATCGCGGACGGACTCGACAATCACCGCATCATCATTGCCGACAGCAACGGCAAGTACATCTCCGAGTTTGGTGGCTTCGGCACAGAACCTGGACAATTCAACGGTGTGCATTCTGTGTCGGTAGGACCGAATGGTCTGATATTCGGGCTGGATCGCTCCGGCGGACGCGTCAACGTCTATCGCACAACCGATGACCCGGCGCGCGTCGAACACGTCAGCACCTGGCCTGGCTTCAGTCTGCCACTGGACATGATCGTGAATGAAGATGCCGTGTGGCTTACCGACCTCAATCCGCTGCGCTTCGTCAAACTGGATTTCAACGGCAATCGTCTTTATTCCTGGCTGGTCGAGAGAGATGGCCCCACCGGGTATCTGGAAGTGCACGCGTTCACGGTGGATTCAGACCTCAATCTCTATGGTGGCGACAATCAGTTCGGACGCACGCAGAAACTGGTTCCAAAACCGGGTGCCGATCCTGCACTGATTATCGGACAGCCCTGGGTAGCGCGCTGAGAGTCGAGTGATGTTCGCCCTCCGGGCGCCAGTTTACGCGATGGAAATCGAAGCCCTGCTCAATCGTGGGCTTCACTACCTGAAAGTAAGGTGAGAGATCAAAGTCACGCGGGACAAAGTGAGTGAAATGGCGCTGTCGGTATTCCTGCTCCGCGGAATCGGCGCCAGACTGCGGACGCGGCATGATCGGATAGTTGATTGATTGAAACGCCTGGGCGATCAGCGTTGAGCAGATCGCCTTGGTGGGTTCACCGCTGCCGAGACTGATGAGCTTGCGTCGATAACGTGAGGGTACTATCGGATTCTGTATCAGATAGCGCATCAGATCGAGGATGTTCTTCATGTCGTAACGATACCCCAGCCTCTCCTCGACAAAGCTCAGCAGCTTGCGCCTCTCGATGTCTGTCAGCCCTACCGGTCGGCAGATGCGCAGGTTGTAGTGCTCGTACTTGTTCAGCGGAACGAGCGTCACCCCTTCATTCAAATCTGCTTCTATCAGACACGGAATATCCGACGACTGGTCGATCAGGCCCATGAACATGCAGGCGTGCGACCACGTGGATTGCGTGAGGTATTTGATGGCAGAGCTGATACGACTGTTGCCATCTACCAGCAGAATATCGCCGGGCTGAATGGCACTGAGTATTTTTTCCAGCGGCACCGAGTCATGACGCTCGTAGTCGGGGAATGGTTTGCTCAGATAGGCGGCCAGACGGCGCCCAAGTGTGCGACTGATTTTCAGCATTATTGAATGTCTCTGTCCAACTACTGCCGACGATTGCGTCGGCACGAATCTGCAAGCGCTATAAGTTACCTCAACCGCCAAAAAAATTCAGTTATACTGGCAATCACCTCGGCCCGTCGCCTTGCATCCACCGCCAACGGCAATCCAATCGCGACCAGGAGCACTCTTCATGGCAGTTGACTGTTTGAAATTCCATATCAATGGCAAATGGCTGACTCCCGGCCCCAGGCCCGTGCATCACGTCATCAATCCCGCCACCGAAAAAGTCTACGCCAATATCAGCATGGGCAACACCAGCGATGTGGACACTGCAGTCGCGGCAGCCCGCGCTGCGTTTCCTGTCTGGTCACAGAGCAGGGTCGAGGAGCGCATCGCGATACTCGATAAAATCATCGCCGGCATCACGGCGCGCACGGAAGCGCTGGCTGTCGCCATCTCCAGTGAGATGGGTGCGCCCATCGCCTTTGCCCGCGCAGCACAGGTCGGCACCGGTATCGGACACTTCACGACGGCACGCGAGATCCTTCGGCATTACGAATTCGAAAAGCCACGCGGCAATACCCGCATCGTC
>CAIRBI010000244.1 GCA_903876785.1 uncultured Gammaproteobacteria bacterium | reverse complement strand
GCCGGATGATAGAGCTGGCTGAGGAAGTTGTACTCGCCGCCCGAGCGGGGCAGGCGGCTGGCGAGTTCGGCATAAGTCAGTGCGCCGCACAGCGCTGCGAGTCCGCCAACCAGCCACAACAGCAGCAGCACGAACGAGGACTGAATATCGATCAGCTGATAGCCGAGGCTGGTGAAAACCCCCGTACCTACCATGTTGGCAATAACGACGGCAATTGCGGTGGCGGGAGTATAATGATGGAGAAGAGATTTCGGTTTATCCACGAAAATTCCTGAGTGCTGTTGATTGGCTGGGGTTGCTGGGGTTGCCGAGGTTGCCGAGAGTATCGTGGATCATGCGCTAAAAACGCCTTCTGGAACAGTGCTGCCGGGCGCGCCCAGATAGCACTGTACCGGCAGAGGCCGGAGGATTTACAATCCCAGCAATGCATCTACCCTCTTTTTCATCAGCAAGCCTGGAAAAATCGGCCCGCGGTAATGTGTGGGCGGTGACCGGGCTCGTTTTCGTCTGCGCGATGCTGGTGACTTTCGTGCTGTGGATGAATACCGCGCGCAATCTGAGTATCGAGGTGCAGGAACGCTTCATCGATCAGAGCGACGAGATTCATGTGCTGATCGAGGCGCGCATGGCGACCTACGAGCAGGTATTACGCGGGGCGCGGGGATTGTTTGCCGCCTCGGACGAGGTCAGTCGGCACGAGTTCTCCGAATATTTCAATGCGCTGAGTCTCGCGCAGTACTACCCCGGGATGCTGGGGATCGCCTATTCCAAACTCATCCCCGCAGCCGATCTGCCGGGCCATCTGGCTGCGGTGCGCGCCGAAGGCTTTCCCAACTATGACATTCGCCCGGCCGGGCCGCGGGATGTCTCCAGTTCCATCGTTTACATCGAGCCATTTGGCGGTGTGAACCTCAACGCCTTTGGGTTCGATATGTATTCCGAGCCAGTGCGTCGTGCAGCCATGGATCGTGCGGCGGCGTCTGGTATAGCGGCGCTCTCCGGCAAAGTGACCCTGGTGCAGGACGTTGATCGCCTCGGTATTGCGGGTGTGTTGCTATATCTGCCGGTGTATGGATACGGACAGGAGGCTCGTGGGCCCCAGCAAACCTTGCTGGGTTGGGTATATGCCCCCTTCAGCATGGATATTCTGATGCAGGGGGTGCGACTCGACAGTCTGGAGGGTCTGGAGGTGTCGATCTACGACGGTCAGACCATGACAGCGGAGGCGCTGCTCTACAGCTCTTCTACCAGCGACGAGCGGGCACGCCGAGCGGCATATGAGTCTGTCGAACAATTATCGATCGCCGGACAACCCTGGACAGCGCGCGTCCGCTCTACTGCCATTTTCGAAGCGGAAAATACCCGCAACACGCCAACGCTGGTGGCTGTCTCGGGCTTCGTACTCAGTCTGTTGCTCACCATTCTGGTCTGGAGCCTGGTCACCGGTCGCGAGCGCGCACTGGCCAAGGCCTCACAGATGACCCGCGAGTTGCGCTACACCGAATTCCGATGGAAGGCCGCTTTGGCAGGAGCGGGCGATGGTGTGTGGGATTGGCACAATCAAACGGGTGAGGTCATCTTCTCCAGCCGCTGGAAGTCGATGCTGAACTATCGGGATGATGAAATAGGGAACACCATCTTCGAGTGGGAGCGGCTCATACATCCGGAGGATCGCGCCTTCGCCGTGGCGACTGCGCGCAATTGTGCAGAGGGACTGATCTCCACCATCCATCTAGAAATCCGTATGCACACTGGCGACGGTCAATGGCGCTGGATTCTGACCCGAGGTGCCGTCGTCAGCCGCGATGAACAGGGCAAGGCCTTGCGCACGATCGGCACGCTTACGGATATTTCGGCACAGAAGGCCATTGAACTGGCACTGCTGGAGAGTGATCGGCGCTTTCGTGGCGCGTTCGAGACGGCACCGATCGGCATGGCGCTGGTGGCCCTCGATGGCCACTGGCTGCAGGTGAACAAGGCACTCGTGAAGATGCTCGGTTACAGCGAGGCGGAACTGATGCAGTTGCGATTCCACGAGATTACCCATCCCGACGATTTGAGTCTGGACGTGGAAGTGCTGAAGAAGCTGCGCCGTGGTGAGATCGACCACTACAACACGGAGAAGCGCTATTTCCGCAAAGATGGCGCCATCATTCACGTGCTGTTGAGCGTCTCGATGGTCAGAGACCAGAACAACAAGCCGCTGCACTTTGTGTCCCAGATCGAGGACATCACCGAGCGCAAGGAGTTGCAGGAGCTGGTGCTGTATCAGGCGACACACGACGAACTGACGGGGCTGCCCAACCGCCGACTGCTCTACGACCGGCTGGCGCAGATAATGGCGCAGAGCCGTCGCTACGACAGGATGATGGCGCTGATGTTTGTCGATATCGATCACTTCAAGGGCGTCAATGACAATTACGGCCATGATGTCGGTGACGAGGTGCTGTGTGAGGTCGCTGCCCGACTGCGCCGCTGCGTGCGAGTCTCGGACACACTGGCCCGGCAGGGTGGCGATGAATTCGTGGTGCTGTTAAGTGAAATTCACCTCGCCGCGGATGTCGAGCTCGTCGCCCAGAAGATGCTGGAAGCGGTGCGCCTGCCGCTGGCGCTGCGCAATATCGAACTGCGGGTGACCTTGAGTATCGGCATTTCCATCTTCGATCCAAAGAGCGAGGACAACCACGAGACTCTGCTCAAAAAGGCCGACGACGCGTTGTACAAGGTCAAGAACGATGGCCGCAACGCCTACCGGATCAGCGACTGAGCGGGGAATGATCCTTTCAAAGCCCGGCATGCGCTGCTAGCATGGCCAGCAGTTGTCTTCACTTGCCGGGGAACCCTACATGTCGAGTCTGTCTGCTGTCTGCTGTGCTTCATCACGCCATAAACCGCTGTTACTTGCCAGCCTGTTGTTCTCCACTCTGTTGTTGACCGCTTGCGGTCCGGCAGAGCAAGCACCCTCTTCTGCAACCGCTCCGGCTGTCGACGCTGGCCAGCCAATCGCCACGATTGAATCGGAAGAGGCGCTGCTGGCGCGCGCCCGTGGCATCCATGACCGTGTCATCACGCTGGACACCCACGCAGACATCAACACCGTGAACTTCATGGATGAAAAGAATTACACGATGGATCTGGACACTCAGGTGACGTTGCCGAAGATGGTGCGCGGCGGGCTCGATGTGGCCTTCTTCATCGTTTACACCGGACAGGGTCCATTGACGGACGAGGGCTATGTGGCGGCGATGGCCAATGCCGTCGACAAGTTCGATGCCATTCATCGCCTGGCCGAGCGCTTCGCTCCCGGCACCATTGAGATGGCCTACACCTCCGAGGATGCGCGTCGCATTGCTGCCAGCGGCAAGAAGGTGGCGATGATAGGCGTGGAGAACGCCTATTCCATGGGGCTCGACATCGGTAACATTCAGCGTTTTCAGGAGCTGGGTGCCCGCTACGTATCACTGGCCCACAACGGCCACAGCCAGTTTGCTGATTCCAATACCGGCGAGGCAGACGGAGTGTGGTTGCACAACGGACTCAGCGAGCTGGGGCGTCAGGCAGTACCGGAACTCAATCGCTGGGGCGTGATGATCGATCTGTCGCACCCCTCGAAGGCCGCCAACATGCAGGTGCTGGAGCTCACGCGGGCACCGGTGATCGCGTCGCATTCTTCTGCACGTGCGCTGAACGATGTCAGCCGCAACCTCAGCGACGAAGAGTTGCTGGCGATTCGCGACAATGGCGGAGTGGTGCAGGCGACGGCGTTCCGCAGCTATCTGGATACGGAGAAGAACAACGCCAACGTGGCGGCACTCGCGGCCCTGCGTGGCAGCATCGCTCAGGAGTTGGATTTCACCTTGCTGGAAGGTGCCGCCGTGCGAGCGTTGGGCGAGGATGATCGCGCTGCCTATGACGAGCGCATGGCGCGGATAAATGCGCTGGCTGCGCCGCGTATCGCCGCAGAGGTGGATGCTGTGGCGCCGCCGGTGAATGTGGCGGACTTCGTGAACCATATCGATTACATGGTGGATCTGATTGGCATCGAGCACGTCGGCATCAGCTCCGACTTCGATGGTGGTGGCGGTGTGGCGGGTTGGAATGACGCGTCCGAAACTTTCAATGTGACGCTGGAGCTGGTGCGCCGAGGCTACGCCGAAGAACAGATCGGCATGCTGTGGAGCGGCAACCTGCTGCGCGTGCTGGACGACGTGCAGCGCATCGCGGCAGAAATTCAGGCCGCGCGCTGAACGGAATGTGGGAGCGGGCCTTGCCCGCGATTGATCTAGGGAAATTTCCCTGACCCCAAATTTCCAATCGCGGGCAAGGCCCGCTCCCACACGGTCAGTGGTTATTCGTCGAGAAGTGCGTAGATGCGGCGGATAGCTCTGACATCAGCACCCGGGCCGCGAATCTGGCCGTAGTTGGGAGCGTGGTTGGTCATGTCGATCTGCTCGGCCACCTGCTCCGCCGTCAGTCCCTGCGCCTTCATGGCTCTGGTCTTCTGCCATAGATCACCGATGTAAGCCTGGAATTGACCTACCCTTTCTTTACCCTGCAACGGCGCACCATGGCCTGGCAGAATGATGTCGAACTCCAGTTTCTTCAGTTCTTCCAGCGTCTGTACCCAGTCCTGCGGGAAGCTGTCACCCATGTAAGAGAGTGACGGCAGCATCATGTCGCCGGTAAAGATGAGGCGCTCTTGCGGCAGGTACACCATCACATCGCCAGCAGTATGGGCCCGGCCAAGATGCAGCAACTGAATCTCGCGATCGCCGTCGCTCAGTGTCTGGTACAGCGTCATCTTGTCTTCCAGCGTGATGTTCGGCGGCGTCGGCACGACTTCCTTCAGCGAAATCATATGCGCTTCCTGTACTGCCAGATCGGCCTGCAGCTTGGTGCGTTCGGCAGGATCAGTCGCGGCAGCCACCTGGGCCTTCAGGCTTTCGACCAGCGCTGGCACCCCTTCGGTGAAACTCAGGTGGGTGGATTCGGTCAGGACGTTGCCCATCTCGCCATTGAGTTTGGTGCGGGTGAAGCTGTGGCCGATAATCTCGACTTGTTCGGGGAATACCTGGTTGCCGTGGGCGTGATCGAAGTGGTAGTGCGTGTTGACCAGGTAGCGGACGGGCTTGTCGGTGACTTCGGCGACCGAGCGCAGCAGAGCGTTGGCGGCGTTGGGGGTCACGTGGGAATCCACCAGCAGCACATCTTCATCGCCGACGATCATCATGGCATTGCTCATCAGATACACCGTGCCGGTGCCGGTCACCTGATAGACCCCTTCGGCCATCCGTGTGAAGCGGTGCGAGTCCGTCTCGATAACCTCTGGCGCCTCGCCTTGTGCGTTCACGTAACCGAACACCGCCATCAGCAGGCCCGAGCCCGCCAGGCCGAGCGTTGCCAGATTGAATCCGTTTTTCTTCTTGTACATAGTCTTCATCCTGATCAGAGGTTGCCAGCGAGAGGCTGGAATAGAGTGGGGTCGAGCGATGTTGCCGCATCGTACTTGAAACACCGGGCCTGATAAAGCTCCAGCATTATTCAGAATTTGCCCGAATCCCTTCATGGTAATGCCATATTTGTCGGGCATAGTCTGGCTTACGATCGATAGAGGCACAGGAGTCCTGATCATGTCCGACCATCAGCAGTACTTCCGGAACAACACTGTGACGCCTGCTCTGACGGAGGGCAACGTGCCCGACTACTCAGAACACCTCTATCTGATCGACCAGTTTGACGAGCGGGAGACTATTCTCTGGGGCGATGTGCTCATCGATGCACGTGATCCTCAGCGCCTGCAGCAGAACCACTGACTGTGGGAGCGGGCCCGCCCGCGATGGTTTTCGTGCACAATCTATCGCGGGCAGGCCCGCTCCCACAGTCAGTGCAAGGTTTCAGGCATAGAGGGCGCAGACTCGCTGCACCACCGGATTTTCGAGCATGCGCGCGCGGTGCTCAAGCACTCGTGGCAGTTTGCTTGTGTCTACGCCATCCCCTTCCAGCCATCCGGCTATCGTGAACAGATACATATCCGCCACCGAGTAACGCTCGCCCATCACCCAGGGTCCGCGCAGCATTCCGTTTTCGACCAGCGCCATGCACTCGCCCATCGATTGCGGCACCTTTCTCTTCATCGCTTCTATGGCTGCCGGGTCGTCCGCCCAGCGCTCCCCGCGCACCCGATGGGCGTGCGCAACGTGCACGGTGGAACCGAGATAACTGTTGAAGGCCTGCAGTTCGGCAAGCGCGAAGATGTCATCCAGCGGCGCGAGCCCGGCCTCGGGGTAGCGCTGGCACAGATACAGCAATAGCGCCGGGGTCTCGGTGATGATGCCGCGCTCGGTCGCCAATGCCGGCACACGGCCTTTGGGATTGAGCGCCAGATACTCCGGTGAGCGTTGTTCCTGAGCCGCGAAATTCAGCGCGATGGCTTCATACGGCGCACCGATGTGTTCGAGCGCGAGGTGTGCGGCTAGGGCGCAGGTTCTGGGGGCGTAATAGTACTTCAGCATGGCAGGGCTCCGGGAATCAGGATTTCTTAGCCGACGTCGGCGCTTCCTTCTCGAATCAGTCTTCAGCCCACATTCGCAGCAGGTTGCTGCGCGTTTTCAGCAGCAGTTCCAGCTCTGCCGCGAATTCGCTCTTCAGCGCGTCCGGCTTCATGCGTAGCGAGGCGATGGTGCGCTCCAGATCGAACAAAATCTCACGGGCCTCGCCGCTGCGCAGATGGCTGCGAATCCAGCCGACCAGCACCAGCCGGGTGCCCCGGGAAACCGGCTCCACGCGGTGCAGCGTGGAGGAGGGGTACAGCAGCATCTCGCCCGCCCCCAGACGAAATGCACGTTCCGCGCCGGGCTCATCAATCACCAGACTGCCTCCGTCATAGGCATCGGGCGGATTGAGGAAGATAGTGAAAGAGAGGTCGGTGCGCTGGCCATCCATCAAAGCATCGTCGACATGAGTACCATAGTGCATGCCCTCGTCATAGCGGCTCAGCAGCAGGCGCACGATACGCTTTGGTCGTGCGGCCGCCACCACCAGTTCGTGCCTCATCAGGGCCAGCTCGACCTGTTGCAGCACTGTTGCCACACGCGACTCTCCGCGTGCCTGCAGATTGTGTTTGCGCTCCCGGGCATGCCAACCAGCAGTGCTGCGGCCATCGGCGAACAAGCCGTCTTCAATGCCCAGCAGTTGGCACTCTTTGAGCAGAGCAGGGGGAAGGGCATTGGCAATCTGCAGCAGCATCGCGGCAATTCCTAATTGAGAATGATTCTTGTTGGATGTATAGTGCTTATCAGTTTAGAAGCCCCTCGGGGCAATTACAAATCATTCACGGTGCTTGCGCAGCCAGGAGACAGCATGGAAACCAGGAATAGAATATGGGTTGGACTGGGCGTCGCGGTTGCCGCGAGCACCGCCTTCTATCTCGGCACCAGTGCCGGACTGAATGGCATGGATCACGGCGCCATGGAAATGGCCGGCGAAGGCGGTGAGGGCGGTGAAGGAGTGACCAGCGCCGAGGCGATTGCCAGCGACGCAGCCTACCTCGGGCAGCTAGCGTTCATCCGTGGGCACCTCAATGTCGGCGTCGATTTGTACCGGCAAGGCGAGCAGGAGGCCTCTGCCACGCACATGAAGCATCCGGGCGATGAACTCTACACCGATCTGCTCCCCGCCATGGAAGCGCGCAAGGCGAGCGGTTTCGCAGACCAGCTCGAAGCTCTGGCGGTGGCAGTCAACGAGCAACGCTCACTGGCCGATGTCGAAGCGGCTTACGCAGCGCTGCAGGAGGCAATCACGGCGGCTGAAAGTGCTGCGACAGCGGCGAATGCCGAAGTGCTGGGCGACGTGATCCTGAATCTGGTGCGCACTGCCGCTGCGGAGTACGACATCGCGGTGGGTGAGGGTGGCGCGCTGGAGAACGAGCACGAATATCAGGATGCGTTGGGATTTGTGCGGATCGCAGCGCAGATGCTGGAGCGTCTCGATGGCATGACCGAGAACAAGACAGCGGTGGCAGCCATCCGCGCGCAACTGGACCTGATCACACCGATCTGGCCGGGTCTGAAAGCCCCCACCCAACTGGAAACCCCACCCTCCGTCATCTACGGAGCGGCTGGCCGGATTGAATTTGCTAAGGCGAATCTTTGAGTCTTTGAATCTTTGAGTTTTGTGCAGTGGTTGGAGTGGGGTGCCGGGGCGGGCGTGTCCTGACTGAGGGGCAGCTCGCCGCACAGATCGGCGACCAGAGTGCTGTCAAAGCCCGCCCCACCACCCGGATCGGCAATCAGAGCACTGACAAGTTACAACCACCCCTTCCGCCGGAAATACCAATACGGCGCCACACCAGAAAGTAACATCAGCCCGATCGCCATTGGATATCCCAACACCCAATTCAACTCCGGCATGTACCTGAAGTTCATCCCGTACGCACTCGCCACCAACGTCGGCGGCAGAAAAATCCCCGCCGCGATCGAG
>CAIRBI010000243.1 GCA_903876785.1 uncultured Gammaproteobacteria bacterium | reverse complement strand
CGCAGCCAGCGGGGCCGACGAGGCCCTGGCCTACGACTCTCTGAAAGCCCTGGGGCGTGAAGAGCAATGGTCGCACCTGCTGGAGAAGACCTCCCGGGTGGTGTCCATCGGCTTCTTCGTGACCATGATCCTGGGCGCCTTCGTGTATGACCAGGCCCTGCTGAACCGCACACTGGCGCTCTTCAATCCCGACTGGCAGATCGCCCGCGAGACGGCGATTCGCCTGCCCGTGCTCCTCACACTGCTCAGTGCCTTCGTGGTGCTGGCCACCGCGCTGGGGTTCCGCGACCCGCCGACCGCCCCGGTGCCACAGCGGACGGCGGGCACGGGCGGACTCGGCGCGTTGCTGGAGGCCTTCCGGCAAGTGGGGCGCGCGGCACAATGGACACTGGGGCATCGCTTCGTGCTGTTCGTCATTCTGGCGGCGCTGGCTCTGGACAGCGTTGCCCGTCAGTTCGTCGTGCTGGCCAGCGAGTATTACCGGCTCATCGACATTCCCGTGTCGTGGTTCGGCTTCATCGGCGCGGGCATGTCGTTGTTCGGTATCGTCACGGCGCGCTTCTCCCGCTATCTGGTCAACAGCCATACGCCCGCGTTCAACTTCGCCGTGCTGTCGAGCGTTCTGCTGCTGTCACTGCTGGGGCTGACGCTGGCGATTCCGGTGGGCGGACTACTGTTCGCTATCGGGGCCTTCGTCGTGCTGGGCATGGTGCAGTTCCAGGCCAGCTTCTATCTGAACCGGGCGGTGGACTCCTCCCTTCGCGCCACCGTACTCAGTTTCAAGGGACTCGCCCTGAATCTCGGGCTGGGTTTCGCCAGCCTGCTATACACCGGTCTGGTGGCCACCTTGCGTGCGAAGGAGGGAGGTCTGGCAGAGACTGACCTGCAAAAGCAGGTGTTCCTCGACGCCTTGCTGGCCTTTCCGCTCTATTACGTCGTATTGATGGTATTGATCATCCTGCTGGCGCGCAAAGAGAGTGGACTATGGACACGGTGATACTGGAATGGCTGGAGAACAATCGCGAGTACGCGCTTTGGCTGGTGCCGCTGCTGGCCTTCGGTGAGGCCTGTGTGGGGCTGGGCCTGTTTGTGTCCGGCTTCCTGCTGGTGACGGCTGCCACGCTGCTTTATACGGGTGAGTACGCCACGCTGGCGCAGATCATTCCTCTGGCCTGGGCGGGCGCGCTGCTGGGGGATCACAGCGGCTTTCTGGTGGGAGCGCAGATCGGCCCGCGCTTCCATCATCTGCGGCTGGCACAGCGCTACCGCCAGGTCTTGCTCAGGAGCGAGGCTCTGGTGCAGCGTCATGGCGGCACGGCCATCTTTATCGGTCGCTTCGTGCCCGCCATTCGCAGCCTGGTGCCTGTGCTGGTGGGCATCAGCGGTTTTACCCGTCTCCGTTTTCTAGTGCTCGATGCGCTGGCCTGCTTGCTCTGGGCATTGGCGCTGGGGGCCATCGTGGCAGGGCTCGGCGCCTTCTGGTGAGCCGGGGTTGCCGCGACTGTGCCGGAGCGCATCGGCGGAATAGACTGCCAGGGCCACCCAGATGCAGCAGAAGGTCAGCAGTTTGGCTGGCGCCAGGGTCTCCCCGAACAACCAGACGCTGAATACGAACATGAAGCTGGGGCCGATGTACTGGAAGAATCCCATGGTGGAGAGCTGCAACCGCCGCGCCCCGCCGATGAAGCACAGCAGCGGCACCGTGGTGATCACACCGGCGGCCGCCAGCCAGAGATTGAGCGTCCAGGCATTGGCCAGCAGGTTCGTGGCGCTGCTGTCAGCCTGCAGCCACCAGTACCAGAGGGCAACGGGCAGCATCAGCAGCGACTCGATGAACAGTGCGCTGATGGCATCGATATCCAGCGTCTTGCGCAGCAGGCCATACAGCGCGAAGCTCGACGCCAGCACCAGGGCCACCCAGGGCAGTGACCCGAACGTAAGCAGCTGGATCAGCACGCCGCTGCCGGCCAGCGCAACGGCAGCCCATTGCAGAGGCCGCAGACGCTCGCCCAGGAACACCATGCCCAGCAGCACATTGAACAGCGGGTTGATGTAGTAGCCCAGGCTTGCATCCAGCAGATGCGCGTTGTTGACGGCCCAGATGAACAGCCCCCAGTTGCCGATCAGCAGCACCGAGGTCAGCAACATCCACCCCAGCAGCCGCGCAGATCGCAGCACATCCCAAACCCGCCGCGCCTGATGGCGCGCGATGAGTAGCCCCAGCAGCAGCGCGAACGACCACACGATGCGGTGCATCACGATTTCGGCAGCTGGCAGAAAGTCCAGGGATTTGAAGTACAGCGGTGCCAGGCCCCAGCTGAAATAGGCGCCGGCGGCAAGCGCGCCGCCGAGTCTCTGTTCCCGCGTGAGTGCCATAGGAGTTCTCCGACAAATGAGGTATTGATCATGACGGAATCGGTTGAATTTGCCTACTACAAGCCCGTTCCTCACTGCAACTGTGAAAGGCTCTGTCCGCGCGCGGCCAGAGAAGCCGCCTTGTCGACCGCTGGATTAAAGTGACGCAGAAGAAGTAAACATTCCAGTGCTGTCGAAGCTGAAGAAGATATGCATTGCATGACCACTTCCGCAGCAAGGGCGGAGCTCGCGGTGGTGTTAGCGATCTGACGCAGTGGCGCGAAGAAAACTATTTCTCTTGAGACTCAGGGTTCTAACCCAATTTTTTGACTGGAAGATTTATTAAGCCGACCTAGCGATCGGCCAGACGTCCGGCTCCGCCGAGCTGGTAGTAAACAACAGGAATAAAATCTTCCGGGCCCCAGCCTGGATCATCGGTCCATTGGGCATCGTAGTCAGCAGTGGGATGTGCCGCCAGCACTTCCTCCAATTTCTTGCCATCACGAATCATGCTCAAAACTTTGGCTTGTATATCGACAATCATGTCGCGAAATTCGATGACCTCACTTCGACCCACTACCTCAAGACCATGCCCAGGGATGATCCTGGTGTTTGGGCCTGCCAGCTCAATGGCCTGATCCAATGCGGCAATCGTGCCCTGCAGCGTGCCGCCATTGTAGACATCGATAATGGGATAACTCGTCGTACGGTAGACGTCGCCCAGATGCAGCACATCGGACTGAGTAAAATGGACAAAGACATCTCCATCGGTATGCGCTGGCGGCACCAGAAAAGCTCTGACCTCTTCGCCATTGAGATGAAAACTCATGGTGTCGTTGAAGGTGATCACCGGTCTCGCCGCTATAGGTTGTTGAGGCGCAAATGTTCCTCCGGCTCTTGGAAAGTGACTCCTTTCCTCTAAAAATCGCAGGCGCGTATTGTCGTGAGCAAAGATCAGCACGCCCATCTCCGCCAGATTCTCATTGCCGCCAACATGATCGATGTGAATATGGGTGTTGATCAGAAACTGAATCTCCTGGTCTGTCACCTGCTTCACCGCTGCGACCAATTTGTCTGAGAGAGGTGCGAACAAGGAGTCCACCAAGAGTGCACCATCGGGACCCACTTGCACACCGATGTTGCCCCCGCCTCCAGGGCGCTGCACCATATAGACGTTGCCAGCGACTGGCGTTATGGATAATTCCACACCCGCGAAATCACCTTGCCCATAAGAGAGACTCGATGTCACGGTGAAGGTGAGCGCTGCGGCCGTGAACAGAAGTGTTTTGTGGAAATTGCTCATTTTTATTTTTATCCTTGGTTGGCTTTCTTGACTAGCCGTCAACATACCCAGTCGATAGAGGGATTTCAACTCGACGCGGATCAAACTCCAAAACCCAGAAAATTCCCTTCGATTCTTTGACTTGCTGAGGGCGACTGCCTCGGCGGGTTTTTGCGTGTCCGGCGTTTGGGTTTGGTTATGGCGGCAAGTGCCGAACTGGGCTCATGCATAGTGCGGTCGGATAGGCTTGAACCCACTTAGCTCTGTAACTTTCCCTACATCCCGTCCTTGCTTCTATTCAGGACTTCTGTTTTTATTAGGAAACATATGGCGAAGTGGTTGTATATCGAAGTATGGAATTTGCGTTCTTGCATGTAGTTCTCCAGTGATAATCAAGTAGTGCCCTATTCAGCACCAACTTATTGATATCTTAATAATAAAGGCCCTCCATCGACTTTGCAGTGGAGGCCAAAACTGGAGATAAATATGCTGAACTTCACCCGGCGCGGGCAACTGCGTAATCTGATCCATTCCTGTCTCGTTGCTTCTCTTTCGTTGCCACTGGTCGCTCACGCCCAGGCCCCCGCAGCGGCAGGTGACCCCGAAGTTGAAGAAGTCGTGGTTACAGGTTCCTACATACGCAACAGCAAATTTGCTGGAGCGTCGCCTGTGGAGACTGTCTCGCAGGAAGATTTATATACCTCGGGCGCACCCACCATGGCCCAATACGTCCGTAACCTGACCTTTACCCAAAATACCAATGTGGTAAACAATGTACTGGGCTCTGCCGACGGCAACCAAACCTCCAATGGCACCCAGTTCAACCTGCGTGGCCTGGGTGAAAACAGCACCCTGGTATTGATGGACGGCGTTCGTGTTGTGAGCAACGCGATTACGGCCCTGCTACCCGACATCGCTACTCAACGCATGGAAGTGGTATTGGACGGTGGCTCCGCGCTGTACGGATCTGACGCGGTAGCCGGCGTGGTAAACATGATACCGCTCAAGGAATTTGACGGCTTCCGGGTACGTGCCTATTACTCCCGAACGGAAAATGCGGATATGGAAGAGCCCGCCATGTCTTTTCTGCTGGGCAAATCGTTTGACAATGGCGTGAACTGGGTAGGCGCCTACGAGTTCACGAAGAAAACCTCTTTGATGCCGTTCGAACGCCCCGACGCATGGAGGATGGCCGATGGCTCATCGACTTCAGGCAATCCAGGTAATTTCCGGCGCGTCAACAATGGCGCGGCAAACATAGGCGCCGGTCACGGCGGAACAGTGGTAGCACCAAGCCGCATAGATCCTAGTTGTGGAACCTTCAATCAGGGCCTGGAAGATCTCACTAAAGCCCACAACACTCCCTCCGGTGTCCGAACTCCTGTGGCTTCGGCTGGCACGACGGCAACCTGCCGCTACAATTACTCCAAGGTACATGCGTATGCCGCCGAGATCGAAGAACAGAACCTGTACTCCAACCTGACCTGGCAGGCCACCGACTGGGCGCGCTTCGAATTGCAGACCAATCTCAACTTCCGCTTCCGTACCGGGCGGGGGAGCACATCAACGGCAGTATCAGAGAATAACCGTGGTGCCATATTCATCCCGGCTTCCCATCCAGCCAATCCCTTTGGCTATGATGTGGTTCCTTATGACTGGCGCCCTTTTACTGCCAACGCGACCTGGCCAAGTCATCTGGAAAGATCCACCGGCGCGCTGCTATCCGAGGGTAGAGAGTATGCTGACCGCTGGAAGCTGGCTTCCTACATCGATCTAAGCGACACATGGACCGCCACTGCCTATTACTCCAGACAGGAAAATCGCCAGTCCAACGCCGACGCTGTCACTCTGAGCCTGCCCCGCTTGCAAAATGCTCTGATAGGCAAGGGCGGGCCAAATGGCAACGAGTGGTTCAACCCCTTTGGATCAGCCGACAGCCGTTCACCTTTCTACGTAGAAAGCAAAACCAAAAATTCACAGCAATTGGTGGATTGGTTGTTCCAACCCAACAATGGCACGACGTCACGCGACATGCTGGAGATTGGTGAAGTAGTAGCTACCGGTGAGCTGTTCAATGTACCGGCAGGCGCCGTGCAAATGGCCACCGGCTATCAATGGCGGGACTCGCAGGGCTGGACCTTCGCCAACCCCTACTCAATGGCGAAGCAAAACTACAACACCAATATCTTCTCGACTTTACCTACGGATGAGTACTATGCCAGCTCAGTGAAAGCGGCTTTCGCAGAGTTTGAAGTACCCATACTGGAGACTTTGACTTTGCAACTCGCTGCACGCCATGAGCAATTCGCCGATTTTGGTCTGGAGTCAACTACTCCCAAGATCGCCGTGCGTTGGGAAGCATTGCCTACACTGGCTATACGTGGGTCGTGGGGTGAAAGCTTCCTGGCCCCAACAGCGTTCAGCATCCGCCCCTTCGATCCAAATTCCAACTGTACGGAATTGTTCTCGGGTACTGATCCCTTCACTCCAATCGATCTGACTGGCGGGACCACTTGTCTTGCTGGTAACCCCAATCTGGTGCCCGAAACATCGACAACGACCAACGTCGGATTCACCTGGGAGCCAAACGGCACTCTCGAGGGCTTGAGCATCAGCGTGGACTATCAGAAAGTGGAGTATGTGGACCGCATTCGAGCCTTGACTAATGATGACACTGTAAACGCTGAGTTTGGGCGCTTTCTCAGTGAAAATAACTTGACGAAGGAACAGTATGTCAAAACTGTAGGTTCACCCACGCGTTTGCTCGCCAATAACTGGTTGGCCAAACCTGAAAACCAGCAAATCGTGTATCGTGATCCAGCAAGCCAGCGCGTTACCAGGGTGATTCGCCAATCAGCCAATATCAGCTCGCTGTGGATTGATCTGCTCGATGCGCGGGCTCGCTACACGTATGAGACCGATAATTGGGGAACGTTCCAACCCACCCTGACTCTGTCGTATTTTCTGAATTACGAGTACGCGGATCTGACCGGCGGAGTAAAGGATGCCAACGGCCGTCAGAATGCCAATACCTCTATCGTGCCGCCTTTGCCTGAATACAAAGGGACATTCGTGCTGAATTGGTTCCTTGACAAGCACAGTGCCAGCCTCTCAAGCAATTTCTACGATGATGTAATTTGGGATAATGTTCTCGTCGACCGCTACAGCCAGGGATTTGTGGCGCCCGATGAGATCCATGGCCAGGACATCTGGAATGTGCAGTATGCCTATGTGCTCGATCAATATCTGGACAGTCAGATAACACTTAGCGCAGGCTTGACCAATATGTTCAATACGATGCCGCAGCCAACTCCTGAACTGGGCGTGGGCGCTGGATTCGAAAGCCGTCTCCAGGATCCATTCGGCCGACGCTACTGGGTGTCGATTGACTGGAGTCCCAATAACTAAGAAGTTGTCCTGTCACTCGAGAGCATTTCAGTATGCTCTCAAATCCGGAAAGGGAGACTGTAAAGTCTCCCTTTTTTCATTTCTTGTGGACGCATTAGGTGACTCTCACCAATCTGCCATGCGTTGTGAGTTTCGCCAACTGGGTCAGCATAGTGCCAACAGAAAGTCGTGATACTGGCCAAGGGGGATATCCCGGGGTGTTGCCCATGCCCACCGGCGACGGTCCTGCGCCGCTCCGCGGTTCCCTCTCTCCGCAAAATGCCTGAAGTCATTTTCCTGCGCTCGGCGCTGGCCCTGATTGTCGCCGGCGGGCATGGGCAACACCCCTCGTGCTCTGCGAAAGCAACGCACATATCAAACAGGCAAAACAGCGGGGTTCTTTTTTCTCGGTGTTGGTGATCGGTCGCCTGCAGGCCACCAAAAACATGGTGTACCTGAGCCATTTCTTCAGACGTGGATTTTCCTGAACCTGGCACATACGAGGCGGCCGATGACCTGGTCCGCTTCAGCGGCATAAAAGACCAGCGCCGAACGCAGCAAAAAGACCTAACGTATTTGACGTTAACACCTGCCGCCAAGTAACCCCACTCGGTTAAGGCGCAGTGATGACTATCTCCTGTGACATTGGCGTGTAGTTGAGCGCACCATCCCCCGACATGTAGCCAAGGAAGAACTGTAGGTGTAGTGGCATAGTGAATTTGGCCAGCTGATTCTGGGTGATATGATCACTCAACTAGGAAATCAGGTGGCAATATGGACAAGACAAGAAAGAACTTTGACCCGCAGTTTCGACTGG
>CAIRBI010000242.1 GCA_903876785.1 uncultured Gammaproteobacteria bacterium | reverse complement strand
TTCTCGTAGAAGTAGCGAATGTCGCGGCTTTTCTTGATGGTGTTGCCGTAGCTGCAACGTTCCGGTGACACGTTCAGCGACAGCAGTTTGTCCAATTCGTAGATCGAGGCTACGTCGAAATTCGAGCCTTTGTCACGCAGTGAACGGATAATCTCCGGAGCGGGGTTCGCCTTCACGGCATAGTACACACTTGCGTATGGGAAGAGTTCCTGGAGAACGTCGTAATGACGCTCCACCGTAGCGATATCGATTACTACAAACGGTGTTTCCTTGGTATCTGCTAACGCCTTGATACGGTTGAAAGTTTCCTTGTCGTAGTAGTCTTCCACTCGAGTGTATTCTGTGTTCATTTATGAATTGGTCTCCTCCGCGGGGTGCTGTTTGGGGTGTAGGGGGGTGGGTAAACAGGTGCGCTATTGTAGCAAACACATTCCTGACGTAAATCTCGAATTTCAGATTCGGGAAAATTAGTTTTCTCCACTGTCGAAAGGCCCTTGGAAGAGACACTATTACTGCATTTAACTTACTGATTATTATTGGAAAAGCATATTTTTTAACAGGGCGGGAAATGGAGCAGAAAAGTGGCTTTAAAGGCTGGTAGACTGCCCCTCGCAGCCGAAATGACGGCTTCAGCGTTTCAGAATGGATAATCGATGGCTTTGTTTTTCAAATTAGGCTGGTATTTCCGTGCGCAGTGGCGACGCTATGCACTTGCCATCCTCATGTTTGTCGGCGTCGATCTCACCGACATGCTGATTCCCTGGATTATCGGGCAGGTTATCGATCACGTGGTCGCAGACTCACTCACCCCCGAACTGCTGTGGACTTATGTGGGCATCGTAGTGCTGATCGCCCTGGCCGTTTATGTGATGCGGTACTTCTGGCGTGTGCTGCTCTTCCATGCCTCCTTCAATCTTGCAGAGACTATGCGCCAGCGCCTGTATACGCACTTCACGCTGATGGCTCCGCGCTTCTTTCAGGAGCATCGCACGGGAGATTTGATGGCCCGTGCCACCAACGATATCTCGGCGGTCGAGATGACAGCGGGCGAGGGGGTTCTCTCCGGCATCGACGGCCTGGTGACCGGAGTGCTGGTCATCACCATCATGACGGTCATGATCAGCTGGGAGCTGACCTTGGTGGCGCTGCTGCCCTTCCCCTTCATGGCCTGGTATTTCGTAGTGCTCGGAGATCGTCTGCATGCCGGGTTCCGGGATGCGCAGGAGCGCTTTTCCGATCTGAACGACTTCGCCCAGGAAAGCGTTTCCGGTATTCGCATGATTCGTGCCTTTGGGCAGGAGGGGAATGAGGATGCCCGCTTCCTGGGAATCGCAGATCGCGCGGCGGAGGCTAACATGCGCGTGGCGGCCACCGACTCACTCTATGATCCCGCGATCTTCATTACCGTGGGGTCATCGTTTCTGCTGTGTATCGGTGCGGGCGCCTGGTTGATAGAGCAAGACCGCCTGACGCTGGGGCAGCTCACCAGTTTCACCATGTATCTCGGGTTTTTGATTTGGCCGATGTTCGCGTATGGCTGGCTTTTGAACATCCTGGAGCGTGGCTCGGCGGCCTATGCCCGCATTCAGCAGCTGCTGGAGATGCCCTCGACGGTGCCCGACACGGGTACGCTCACCGACATTCCATCGGCGGACATCGCTATCGATATCGACGAGTTCACCTTTGCGGATGCGCATGCGCCGGTGTTGCGCAATATTCATCTGCGGATCAGCGCCGGGGAGACGCTTGGCATCGTGGGACCGACCGGCGCGGGCAAGACGACGCTGATCAATCTGCTGCTGCGCTTCTTTGATGCGCATGGTTGCTCGATACGCATCGGCGGAACACCGGTGCAGCAACTCACGTTGCATGCTCTGCGCGACGCGGTGGCAGTCGTCCCGCAGGACGCATTCCTGTTCACGGCCAGTATTGCGGAGAACATCGCCCTGGGCCGACCAGATGCGAGCCGGGAACAGATTCGTGCTGTTGCCGCTCTTGCGTCGATCGACAACGACATTCAGCGCTTCCCGGATGGCTATGACACCCTGGTCGGCGAGCGCGGCATCACCCTGTCCGGCGGGCAGAAGCAGCGCATTGCCATTGCCCGCGCGCTGCTGCTCGATGCGCCGGTGCTGATCCTTGATGATGCGTTATCGGCGGTCGATGTGGCGACCGAGCGCAGCATCCTGGAGCACCTGCGGAAGGTACGCGCTGGCCGCACTACACTGATTCTCTGCCACCGCCTGTCTGCCGTCGAAGATGCTGAGCAGATAGCCGTGCTCAACCACGGTGAAATGACCGAGCACGGCACACACGCGGAGCTGGTGAACAGAGGCGGGTGGTATGCACAAATGATCGACTATCAGAAACTGGAGCGCACCGTTGAATCAGGAAGATGATATTCGCAAGGGAATCGACACCGCTTCCTTGTGGCGGTTGTTGCGCTACAGCCTCACCTATCCGCGTCTGCTGAAGGAGGCCGGGATTCTGTTGCTGCTGGCCACGCTTGGGCAGGTGCTGGGGCCGGTACTGGTCAAGATTTTCATCGACGATTATGTGACGGCCGCTCGTTATCCTGTGGGTGAGCTGACCATGCTGGCGGCGGCCTATATGTTTTTCTACGCGCTCTCGGCATGGGCTGGGTATCAAAATGCGCTGCGCTTCAACAAGGTCGCTTTCTCAGTCGTGCGGACTGTGCGCTCACAGGTCTTCGCCGCCGTGATGCGGCAGCCGCTCAGCTATTTCGATCATCGTCCGACTGGCAGCCTCGTCTCGCGCATCACTAACGACACCGAAGCGATCAAGGATTTGTTCGTGCAGGTGATGGCGACCTTCGTGCAGAACATCACGCTGATCATTGCCATCTTCATTGCCATGGCCTGGCTCGACGTGCGCCTAATGCTTGTATGCAGTCTCATGCTGCCTACCGTGACCGCGGTGATGTACTTCTATCAGCGCAAGAGTTCGCCTCGTTATCACCGGGCGCGCAGTGTGCTCAGCAGAATCAACGCGACGCTCAGTGAGTCCATTCAGGGGATGCGCATCATTCAGGTATTGAACCAGCAGCGTCGCTTCGCGCAGCAGTTTGGCGGCGTCAGCCGGGAGCTGTTCAATGCGCGCATGAGCAACCTGCGTCTGGACGCACTGATGCTGAGGCCGTTGCCCGACATGCTGCGCACACTGACGCTGGCGGCCTTGTTGTTGTATTTCGGCACGCAATCGTTCGACAGTGTGGTGGAGGTTGGCGTGATCTACGCTTTTGTAAATTATCTGTCGCGCATCACCCAGCCCGTGGTGGAGATGACACAGCGTCTGAGCCTGCTGCAGCAGGCAGTGGTGGCGGGGGAGCGTGTCTTCGCCATCATCGACGAGCCCGGTGAGTCACAGTCCGCCACCACGCGCTGCATCACGCAGGGAGCTGTTTGCTTCGAGAATGTCGGGTTTGGTTATGACGAGGAACACCCGGTGCTGCGCGACATCAACTTCAATGTGGCACCAGGGCAATTCGTCGCTATCGTCGGTCATACGGGGAGCGGCAAAAGTACGCTGATGAGCCTGTTGCTGCGTTTCTACCAGCCCCAGCACGGGCGCATCCTGATTGATGACGTCCCGCTGCAGGAGATGGATCAGGTCAGCCTGCGCTCCAAACTTGGCGTTGTGTTGCAGGACGCTTTCATCAGCGCGGGCTCTGTGCGTGACAACATCACGCTGGGGCTGGCCATGACGGATGAACAGGTGATTGCCGCTGCGCGCATGGCGCAACTGCACGACTTTGTGATGAGCCTGCCGAATGGTTATGACACACAGTTGGGCGAGCGCGGCGGGAATCTTTCCACTGGTCAGCGCCAGCTGTTATCGCTGGCGCGCACGCTGGCAAGGGAGCCGAGGCTTCTCATTCTCGATGAGGCTACTGCGAATGTGGACAGTCACACAGAGGCCGTCATCAGCGGGGCACTTGATGGCTTACGCGGTCAAACCACAATACTGGCCATTGCACACCGGCTTAGCACCATTGTGCACGCCGACCAGATCATCGTTCTGCACCAGGGCAGAATCATGCAGCAAGGTTCACATCAGGCGTTGCTGAAAGAGGACGGGTTATACCGGCACATGCACGAATTGCAGTTGCAAAGAGCGCTCGTGGCTGAAGTGGAAGTGGAGTAAAAGCTGTAAATGCAAAAGGGCGGCGATCGGTTGAAAACCTTATCGCCGCCCTCTCTGCAATCTACTGCCTAAACTTCAGCGCGTTTCAAGCGCTGGCAGTCTTACTCGTTCGCCTGGAATTCAACGTGCACTTCCAGAGAGATTTCATCGCCCACACCGAAGTTGGTGAAACGATCTGCACCGTGCGCTGAACGCAGGAACGTGGTCTCAGCTTCGAAGCCAAGGGTGTACTTGCGGGTCAGGAAGTTGCGTCCGCCACCGTTGAAAGTCACATTCATATTCACGGGTGCAGCCACACCGTGGAATGTCAGCTCTCCAGCAAACGTGTGTGAGTTCTCACCGTTCGCTCCCACATAACCCGTAGTCTTGTAGACAGCTTGCGGGAATTGCACTGCATCCAGCCAATCCCCGCCACGCAGTTCTTCCTCAAATTCAGGAAGGTTCACGTTGATCGAGTTCATGTCTATGACAACTTCCACGCTGGAATTCTGAATGTTCTCCGGATCGAAATCCAGAGACGCATCGAACGCTGTGAAACGTCCAATGAACGTCGAGAAGCCCAGGTGGTTGATCTTGAACAGCAATGCCGCGTGATCTTTATCAAGCGTGTACTGTCCGGATCTGAGCTCTGTAATGTCAGTATTGAAGTCAGGCGTCAGCAGGCGGTCGCATGAAACGAGCAGTGCTGAAGACAACAGTACCAGTGAGAACCAACGGCATTTTTTAAATAAACTTTTAGACATTGAGATAACCCGTTTGTAAGAGAAGCTGTTTGATTATTGCTGGCCGGCGTAGATGTCTACTCCAACAATGACTTCGTTCGGAATTGTCGCCGTGTTAGCCCAGTAGCCCTGACCAACGCCGAAATCCAGGCGCTGAATTGTGACTTCGCTGGTCATGTGAAAGGCGACCTGACCGTCAACAGTTTCCACGTCAAACGTGAACGGGAAGCTGATGGGGCGAGTCTGATCACGGATAGTCAGCGAACCTTCAGCAACGAAAGTATTCCCTGATTCCAGGCTGCACTTCTCCGCTTTGAAGCTCGCTGTTGGCCAGCGGTCCACGTCAAACATTTCCAGATCGAGCAGATAGTCCAGAACTTCGGCGCTGTCGACCTTGATATCGGCGATCGGAATGGTCACTGAGAACACACAAGAGCCTGGGCTCATCGGGTCGATCTCGAAAGTAGCCTCTACGTTCTGAAACTGGCCCTCGTAAGGAGTCCCTTCATAGGAATACTTGAAGCTAACCACAGACTCGCCCGGATTGAGAACCCAGCTGGCAGCTTGTGAAGGCAGGCTTGAGACCAGCAGCAGAGGCGCAAGCGCCGCTCTTAAAAATTTAGTACGCATCATTATGATTACTCCTGATTTTAAATTACGGCAGCGCGTAGGCTACCAGCTCGGCAACCTGACCGTTACCACTGACAAACATTGCGACGTATTGCTTGCCGTTGTGCTCGTAAGTAAACGGCTGACCGGTTTGGGTGCTTGGCAATTCAAACTCGGCGACAATTTCACCTGTCTGTTTGTCGTGAGCACGTAGCTTGTTGCTGCCGCCGGCGCCTTCGCCTGCAAACAACAGGGTCTTGGTCAGCAACAAGCCTGAGCGTGTTGCGACACCTGTGCGGGGTATATCCAGACCTGCCAGGGCAGGGTTGTTGACAATTGACGCGGGGGTATCCGCATTGGCCATTTGCCAGACGATTTTGGGATCAGTCATGTCGATCGCCGTGATGCGGCCATAAGGTGGCTTGACCAGTGGCAGACCCTGGATGCGCGGTACACGCACTCCGAATGCCTGGCTGAAATCGACGTCCGCCTCCGGATCTTTATCGACAGCCAGCATGGCAACATCAGTGCGTGATGGGATGTAGATAATCCCGGTATCCGGGTCCATCGCGGCCCCTTCCCAGTTTGCACCACCCGTGGCAGACGGCAGGCTCAATGTACCTGTCGTGCCATCGGCGGCTTTGGCCAGCGAAGGAGGAGCGTAAACATTGGTTCCCATACGGAAAGGCTTGATGGCTTCCAGCGCCTCTGCACGCAGTGCAGGCGTGAAATCGATCAGGTCATCCTCGGTGATTCCCTGGCGATCAAATGCCGGAGGATTAGTCGGGAAAGGCTGCGTCGGAGAGTACCACTCGCCAGGGACGTCACCGGCAGGCACTGGCATCTCTTCGATCGGCCAGACCGGCTCGCCAGTTTCTCTGTCAAAGGTGTACACCCAGGACTGCTTGGTCACTTGCATCACAATCTTTTTGCCGTCGGGCAGGTCCGCCAGAATCGGGGCAGAGGGGTTGTCCCAGTCCCAGATGTCGTGATGGATTATCTGGTAGTGCCAACGGCGCTCACCAGTTTTGACGTCGACAGCGACCAGTGCGTTCGCGAAAAGGTTGTCGCCGGGCCGGTCGCCGCCGTAACGGTCACCGGTGGCTGATTCAACGGGCAGATATACCAGGCCCAGCTCAGGATCACCTGACATCGGCGCCCATACACCAGCGTTACCGGTGAAATCCACGCCTTCATCAAGCCAGGTTTCAATGCCGACTTCGCCACGCTCTGGAATGGTCTTGAAGGTCCACAGATGTTCACCGGTGCGGGCGTCGTAGCCGCGCACGTCACCTTTTACGTTGGACTTGGAGCGGGGGCGCATGCCCACACGGTGAGCGGGTCCTACGACAATCACGTCGTTCATGACGAAGGGTGGTGCAGAAGAGCCGATATCGACATCTTCGAAGTCGTCGGCATTGCGCAGGCCATCCATCAGGTCCACGACGCCGTTCTCGCCGAAGTTCGAGTCTGGCAAGCCAGTCTTGGCGTCCAGAGATACCAGGTGGAACCCCGGGGTGATGCTCATGACGCGCGTGTTGTCACCGTCAGTCCAGAAGGCTGGTCCGCGGCCCGAACCTTTGCGCGGGGCATCGCTGAATCTCTGGCCTTCATCCTGGCGCCATATCCACAAAACCTGGCCAGTGGTGGCATCAAGGGCAACGATGTCGCGGGTGGTGCCGACGTGCGCGTAAAGTATGCCGTCGATTTCGAGCGGTGTAGACGGGTTGTTGAAGTCAGCGGTAGGTCCGAAATTAGCG
>CAIRBI010000241.1 GCA_903876785.1 uncultured Gammaproteobacteria bacterium | reverse complement strand
ATTGACGTTCACCCGGCTGGCATCCCACTGCAGTTCCTGCGCCACGGCCAGTGCCTGCGCGGCAAAGGCTTCGTTGGCCTCGATCAGATCCAGATCGCCGATCCTCCAGCCAGCCTTGCTGAGACAGCGGCGTGTCGCCGGCACCGGTCCAATTCCCATGATGGATGGATCGACGCCGGCACTCGCGCATGCGCGGATGCTGGCCAACGGTGTCAGCGCGAGCTTCTTCAGCATCTCGGCATCGCATAGCACAACCACCGCTGCGCCATCGTTGAGGCCAGAGGAATTGCCAGCAGTGACAGTGCCGTCAGCCTTGAAGGCGGGTTTCAGGCGCGTCAGCAACTCGGGACTGCTGTCGGGGCGCGGCCCCTGATCCTGATCGACGATCAATGCATCGCCTTTGCGCTGGGAAATGCGCAGCGGAATGATCTCGTCAACGAAGCGCCCCGCACTCATGGCGGAGACAGCCTTGCGTTGTGAGGAGAGCGCAAATGCATCCTGCTGCTGGCGAGAGATACCGTATTTTTCGGCAAGGTTTTCGGCGGTGATGCCCATGTGATAACCGTTGAAGGCATCGATGAGTCCGTCGTGCAGCATGGAATCTATCAGCTGCCAGTTGCCCATCTTCTGTCCCTGCCGCGAGTGCGGCAGCACATGTACTGCCTGACTCATGCTTTCCATGCCCCCCGCGACCACGAGCTGAGCATCGCCAAGTGCAATCGCCTGGGCACCGAGATGAACTGCTTTTAACCCCGAGCCGCACACTTTGTTGATAGTCATGGCGGGTGTCGTGATGCCGATGCCAGCGCCGAGACTGGCCTGCCGCGCCGTATTCTGCCCGCAGCCCGCCGAGAGAACATGCCCAAGAATAACCTCATCAACGAGCGCCGGATCAATGGCATGTCTCTGCAGTAACTGCCGAATTACCTGCCCGCCCATCTCCACCGCAGACAGGTCAGACAGAGCCCCATTGAAGCTGCCAATCGCGCTGCGTCCGGCGGCAGCAATGAATATGTCCTGCATAGCTCTGACACCCTTAGGATTGCATAGTTCAGTGGAAAGAGCGGTACTCGGTCTCGCCTGCGGTGACACGCCGTAAACCCATCCATGGGGGCTCGCTTTCGCCATCCATGGCTCAAGACGGTCACCTCAGGCGAGACCAAGCACCGCTCATCAAGTTCAGTGTCAGCTTGGCAGCAATAACATTAACGATTCAGGCGGTTTTGAATCAACTGGTCCACCACCGCCGGGTCGGCAAGCGTGCTGGTGTCGCCCATATTTTCGAGCTCGTTCGCGGCAATCTTGCGCAGGATTCGCCGCATGATTTTGCCGGAGCGGGTCTTGGGCAGGCCCGGCGCGAACTGCAGGATCTCGGGTCTTGCGAATGCACCGATCTCTTCGGCGACGAAGGCGATCAGCTCCTTGCGCAGTTCTGTCGTGTCCGGCACGCCGTGCATCAACGTTACGTAGGCATAGATGCCTTGTCCCTTGATGTCGTGCGGGTAGCCCACCACCGCGGCTTCGGCTACCGTGGGATGCAGTACCAGTGCGCTCTCGATTTCAGCGGTGCCAAGGCGATGGCCGGAAACATTGATCACGTCGTCCACGCGGCCGGTCACCCAGTAGTAGCCATCCTCGTCGCGGCGCGCGCTGTCGCCGGTGAAGTAATAGCCGGGGTAGGCTTTGAAGTAGGTGTCGATGCAGCGTTGATGGTCTCCAAAGACCGTGCGCAGTTGACTGGGCCAGCTGCAGGCGAGTACCAGATTGCCAGTGCCTGGCCCTTTCAGCTCCTGGCCGTCTGCATCCAAGAGCGCTGGCCGGACACCAAAGAAGGGGAGTGTGGCTGACCCCGGTTTCAGATCAGTTACGCCAGGTAAAGGGGTAATCATGATGGCGCCGGTTTCGGTCTGCCACCAGGTGTCGACGATGGGGCAGCGTGCCTCGCCGACGATCTCGTAGTACCACTGCCAGGCTTCGGGGTTTATAGGCTCGCCGACCGAGCCGAGCAGGCGCAGCGATTGCCGTGAGGTGCTGGTGACGGGATCATTGCCAGCGGCCATCAGTGCGCGGAGTGCCGTCGGTGCGGTGTAGAAAATGTTGACCTTGTGCTTGTCGATGACCTGCCAGAAACGCGAAGCGTCGGGGTAGGTGGGGACACCTTCGAAAATCAGGGTGGTGGCACCATTGGCTAGTGGCCCGTAGACGATATAACTGTGCCCGGTGACCCAGCCCACATCGGCAGTACACCAGAATATCTCGCCGTCGCGATAATCGAAGACATAGCGATGCGTCATGGCGGCACCCAGCAGATACCCTGCGCTGGTGTGCAGCACGCCTTTGGGTTTGCCAGTGGAACCCGAAGTGTAGAGGATGAACAGCGGGTCCTCTGCATCCATGATCTCTGGCTCGCAATGGGCGCTGACACTGGCAATGCTCTCGTGGTACCAGAGGTCGCGTCCGGCAGTCCAGCCTGTTTGCGCGCCGGTGTGTTTCACCACCAGCACGGTGTGAACGTCAGGGCAGTGCTCCAGCGCCTTGTCGACGTTGTGCTTGAGGGGAATGCTCTTGCCACCGCGCAACCCCTGGTCGGCAGTAATGACCACGCGGCAATCGGAATCGAGAATGCGGTCCTTGATGGATTCCGGTGAGAAGCCGCCAAACACCACCGAGTGGATGGCACCGATGCGTGCGCAGGCCAGCATTGCATATGCGGCCTCGGGAATCATCGGCATGTAGATGCTGACCCGATCTCCCTTGCGAACGCCGCGCGCCCGCAGCGCGTTGGCCAGTCGACACACTTGTTCGTGCAGTTCGTTGTAAGTGATGTGACGGCTGTTGGCCGGATCGTCCCCTTCCCACAGGAGCGCGGTCTGAGTGCCGCGGGTCGCCAGATGGCGGTCGATACAGTTGACGCTGACGTTGAGTTTACCGCCTTCGAACCAGCGTGCCTCGCCCTTGCTGAAGTCGCTGTAGTGCAGCTGAGTCCATGGCTGCATCCAGTCGATGAAGGCGTGAGCCTGTTGTGCCCAGAAGGCATCCGGGTTATGGATCGACTCCTGATACATGCTCTGGTAACGCTTTTTGTCGAGCAGACTGCGAGCGGCGAGTTCTTCGGAGACTGGGTAGATGCGACTATCGGACATCGAAAGATTCCTTGCTGATCCTTATGACGGGCAAGGAGTTTTAGCAGGTTTTCCAGAGCGAGTAAATTGCGCTGGTTCGATCTCTGAAGTTGATGTGACGAGCATCAGATCAACGTGAGGAAAGTTGTACACGCAAGTTGTCGATCAAGCGGGTTTTGCCCATCCATGCGGCTGCCAGAATGACGAGATCCCTGTCGCGGTGTTGTGCGGGTTCCAGCGTGCTTGCATCGCAGACGCTGTAATAGTCGGGCCGAAACCCTGCCTGCTCCAACTGCACACGCGCCATTGATTCCACTCCTTCTATCGATGAGCCAGCCTGCAGTTGAACGCGGCTTTCCAGAAGCGTCTGATACAAGACTGCGGCGCGTTGTTTTTCATCGGAAGTCAGATAGCCGTTGCGGGAGCTGAGCGCCAGGCCACTGCTCTCGCGTTGTGTTTCCACGCCGATGAGCTTGATTGGAAAGCACAGATCGGCCACCATTTTGGTGATGACCCTGAATTGCTGGTAGTCCTTCAGTCCGAACAGCGCTGTATCCGGCTGCACCAGATTGAAGAGTTTGCTCACCACCGTGGCGACGCCATCGAAGTGGCCGGGCCGACTGGCGCCACAATGGCGTTCTGAGACCTTCGGCACAGAGACAACAGTCTGCTGTTCCAGGCCGTCAGGATAGATCTCGGATACGGGCGGGGCGAACAGGAGAGTGCATCCTGCAGTCTCGAGCTTCTGCGCATCCTGCGCGAGCGTGCGCGGGTAAGCGTCCAGGTCCTCATTTTTGCCGAACTGCATGGGATTCACGAATATCGTACACACGACGATGTCGCCATGGCGTTGCGCTTCGTTGACCAGATGGATGTGGCCACTGTGCAGATTGCCCATTGTGGGCACGACGGCGACGCGACGACCGGCCAGGCGGTGGCCGTTCAGGAGGGAGCGCAATTCGGAAATATGTGTGACGATGTTCATGACATGCTCAGTTGCAACAATTTCAGTTGAAACAGTGTTCCGGCGCAGGAAAGCGCTTTGCCTTGACGTCGGCTACATAGGCGCGGAAGGCGCCCGGAATGCCATCGTCCGAGTCCTTCAGAAAGTTCTTCACGAACTTCGGAGTGATCGGCGAGATGCCGAGCAGATCGTGCAGCACCATGACTTGGGCATCCGTATCAGGGCCGGCGCCGATGCCGATGACCGGGATCTTGACTGCTTCCGATATCGTTCTGGCCAGCGTCTGCGGAACACACTCCAGCAGCAACATGCTGGCGCCGGATTCTTCGAGCAACCGGGCCTCGGCCAGCATGCTCTCCGCCTGACGAGGGTCTCTGCCCTGCACATGGTAGCCGCCAATGCGGTTGATCGATTGCGGTGTCAGGCCCATGTGGGGACATACCGGAATACCACGTTCGGCCAGCAGGCGAGTGGAGTTGGCGATCCAGGCTCCACCCTCCAGCTTGATCATCTGCGCACCGGCCCGCATAAGAGTGGCGGCATTCTCCAGCGTCTGAGTTTCTGATGCGTAGCTCATGAAGGGCATGTCCCCGATCAAAAAGGCGCCGCGATTACCGCGTTTGACGCTGCTGATGTGGTAGACCATGTCGTCCATGGTGACCGGCAACGTGCTGTCGTGGCCCTGCAACACCATGCCCAGCGAATCGCCGATGAGCGTGACCTCGACACCGGCTTCTGCAATCAATTGCGCGAAACAAGCGTCATAGGCAGTCAGGCAGGTGAATTTCTCACCGCGCTGCTTCATCTTGATCAGTGTGCTCAGGGTGACAGCGGGTCGGCTGCTGGCAGAACTTTGATTTGGCGCGGCTTGAGAACTCATAGGTGTTGAACCGGAATCGACAGCAAAGCATCAGCTAGCATCATCAAAGCAGGCTGGGCTTCGGATTGAAATAATGGGTGCCCCGGGGCAAGGTCAGTATGTGATTGACGAGTTGCTGATAATCGTCTTGATTGCGGACAAGGTCAATCTCTGCACTATTGACGATCAGCAGCGCGCTCTTGTTGTAGTAGTGAAAAAAGCTGGTGTAAGCATCATTGAGTTGCTCTAGATACTCGCGCTGAATCTGCCTCTCGGCGGCGATGCCACGCTTGCTGATGCGATGCAGTAATACGTCGGCTGGTGCCTGCAGGTAGATCACCAGATCAGGAGTCGGGGCGTCGATGGTCAGGTGTTCGTAGACCTGCTGATATAGCGCGTATTCGTCCTGGTCGAGATTCTGCCGGGCAAACAGCTGATCCTTGTCCATCAGGAAATCGGCCACCCGCACGGGTTCGAAGAGATCATCCTGGCGCAGATCCTGAATCTGGCGTGCACGCTGGAACAGGAAGAACAACTGAGTCGCGAGTGCGCCCTGGCGGGGATTGTCATAAAAGCGCTCAAGGAAAGGGTTCTCCTCGGGCTTTTCGAGCAGGATAGCGTAATTGAACGTCTCTGCCAGGCGTCGGGCTAGGCTGGTTTTGCCCACACCAATCGGTCCTTCTACCGCGATGAAGCGGGGTGGCTTCCTGCCGAATGTTGAGCCTGTTGTCGGACTTTCTGTCACGCGCTATCACCTGCTCCACTGGTAGGCTTTCGTGAAGGTTTGCGTCGACGACGACGCGGTCCTGCGGTGCCTTTGCCGAGCTCTTCCAGCATGATGTCCTGCTGAATCTTGTCGCTATCCTGGAAGTCTGTCCACCATTGACCGAGTCCAGCCAGATCTTCCCCGGCATCTTCGCGCAGCAGCAGGAAATCGTACCCTGCCCGGAACTTTGGATGCTGGTAGGCCGATTCGGCACCGCGCTTGCTGCGTACGGCTAGGCGTAATTGCAGTTCCCAAATCTCGCGCATGGCGATGGAGAAGCGTTTGGGTATGGAGGTGACTTGCAGTTGTCGGCCAATTACCTTGTTCGCAGCATCTTGTTGGGCCAGCAGTGTCACTGGTTTGTCTCCCAGGATGCGCTCCAGTTCATGTAGTAGCGCAGGCCACAAAAGGGCAGCAAAAAGGAACGCGGGCGTCACAGACTTGCCGTCTGCCAGGCGAGTATCGGTGTTGTGCATCGCCAGAACAACCAGCCGGCTGGCTGGCGCTTCAAGGTCGCGGGTGCAGGCCATGGTGCCCGGAAACATGAAATCGCCAACCTTGAACTGGTGCAAGAGGGCGTAGGTTCTCTCCGCGTGCCCCCCTGTCAGCAGCTTGACGCTCTCGTCAAACAGGCGTGCCGGGGAGATGGACTCAAGCAGGAAGGCAAGCTCATTGATCGGCGCACGCGTCTTCTTTTCGATCTCGAAGTCGAGCTTGGCTGCGAAGCGGAGCGCACGCAGCAGGCGCACGGGGTCCTCACGATAGCGGGTGGCCGGATCGCCGATCATGCGCAGCAGGCGATTGTCGATGTCTTCAAGGCCGCTGGCGAAGTCGATGATGCGGAAGCCGTCGGTCGTGTAATAAAGCGCGTTGGCGGTGAAGTCGCGACGCAGGGCGTCTTCGTTGATGCTGCCATAGACGTTGTCACGCAGAATCATGCCCGAGCTTGAGTGGGCGGAGTCCAGCCCCTTGATTGCGCGGTGCGATGTGTCATCCTGGAATTCGTTCTCCGCCTCATGGTGGGCGCGGAAAGTAGTGGCTTCAATGATTTCTCGACCGTAGCGCAGATGCACGATCTTGAAGCGTCTGCCAATTATCATGGCATTGCGGAAAAGTTCGCGGATTTGCTCCGGGGTGGCATTAGTCGCGATGTCGAAGTCTTTGGGCGTGTCGCCCAGCAGCAGATCACGCACGCCACCGCCAACCAGAAAGGCGTGGTAACCGGCATCGTTCAGGCGGTACAAGACCTTCAGTGCGTTTGGCGAGATGCTCTTGCGGGAGATGCAGTGGTCTTCGCGTTCAATAACACGGGCTCGGGAGAGATCGAGATCGCTGAGACTGGCTCTGCCGGTAGCGGGCGCTTGTCGGCTTGCGTTTTCCGGCCTCTCGGGCTCGGGGCGGTGATCTTCCGGCAATTCACCTACGCTGCTTTTGGGTTTGGCGCGCTTGCCGAAAAGAACGCTGGTTAACTTTCTCAACATCAGTTTTTCAGGACCCATTTACCGGTACGACTCGGTCATGGTGGAAATCACCAGAGCAGGATACGCGGATAAAATCTGTGTTTCTCATCGAAGGGGGAAGCGAATGGGCAGGGATAATACACTGAAATGGTACAAAGTAGCAGAAGGAAATGCTCTGGGGGGCGAGTAGCACCCCCCCGCAAGGAAGGTAATTTAGTTTTGTTATTTTTATTGTACTAATGAGGTACCAAATACAGTACCGCAAAGCATTTTATGAAACAGTATCTTCAGTTAGACAACAACTACGCCATCACTAAAAACCGAAAATCCACTTCTTGTTGTTTTTATTCTCTGCACCAAACTGAGCAATGCTATTTTTATTATTGTCGGCTTTCGTTGTTATTATTTATTGTTATTGTGGCGTACATAGAGCACTAACCGTGCCAGATAATAAAAATGTATTAAAAACAACTAGATATGGTTTTTCTAGTGATTAATTTCCTGTTCAAACTGGTACTGTGTTACCGAAGGTCTCTTATTCGCTGAGTAGATGGGTATCAGTAACAGATTGTTGCAGTGAGCTGCCATTGTGTAATTAAGGTGCATTACGCAGGTGTCAGGAGGATTTTTTGGTGCGCTTTTTTGGGGGCGGAAGGACAGCTAAAAGAAACCAGAGCCTGAATCAGGCCTGCTTCTTCTTTCGTGGCAGCCCGAAACGCTGGCGTCTTTCCCAAAGGCACTTTCGGCTGATGCCAAGTTTTCTGGCGAGCTGCGTTTCGTTCATCTGGTCCTGGTGCTCCAGCACGAAGTGCTGGAAATAGTCCTCGAGAGACAACTCCTCGACTGCCTCGTCGTGAGTCAGAGAACTCGGAGCGGGATGGCGTTCACCGAGGGAGCGTGGCGCCATCTTGGCCCCGGACTCGATGGCCAGCAGTTCTGCGCCAATATACTCTGACTCGGCCAGCACGACCGCTCTCTCAATGGCGTTCTCAAGCTCTCTGACATTGCCCGGCCATGAGTAGGTGGCAATGGTCTGGGTCGCCTCGGGGCTGAACTTGAGCATGGGGGATTTCAGGCGCTTGCAGGTACGCTCGAGAATGGCGTCCGCCAGTTCCAGAATATCATTACCGCGCTCCTTGAGCGGCGGTATGACCAGCGTCATCACATTGATTCGATAGTAGAGGTCTTCACGGAAATCGCCGTCGATCACCAGTTGCTTGAGGTCACGATGGGTGGCCACAACAAGGCGTACATCCACTTTCTTGGACTGCACCGAACCGACTTTGCGAATCTCGTTTTCCTGCAGGACGCGCAACAGCCGAGCCTGGGCTTCCAGCGGCAACTCGCCAATCTCGTCGAGAAAGAGTGTACTGCCACTCGCGGCCTCAACCAGTCCGGTGCGGTTCGCGGTGGCTCCGGTGAAGGCTCCCTTCTCGTGCCCGAACAGTTCGGATTCAATGAGGTTCTCGGGAATGGCGGCACAGTTTACTGAAATCATCTCGGCGTCCTTGCGGTCGCTGAGCTTGTGGATTGCACGCGCCACCAATTCTTTGCCGGTACCCGACTCGCCATGGATGAGAACGGTGGAATTGGTCTGCGCGACTTTGCGAATGCGGCGGAACAGCTCCATCATCTGCGGGCAACTGCCGATCATTCCATAGACCGGTGGTTCGGGCGGCGGCACGGGCTTCTCTGCGACCACTTTCCTGTTGGCGCTTTCCTTGATGATGCGGGCAACCGTTTCGAGCATCTCTTCGTGTTCAAAAGGTTTGGAAATGTAGTCAACTGCGCCCATTTTCATGGAGTCGATGGCGGAGCGCAGGCTGGAATAGCTGGTCATGATCAGCACTGGGGTCTTGGTGCTTTTGATCAGATCGGTGCCCGGGGCTCCGGGAAGACGCAGGTCGCTGACGATGATGTCGAAGCTGTCCAGTTTGTGCTGCTCGACGGCGTCTTTTACGCTGCCCGCTTCCTCAACCAGATAGCCGTGCCTTTCCAGTAACCGGCGAAGGGCCGTACGAATGACCTGCTCATCTTCGACAACTAATACTTTGCTCTGTGCTGCCATCTTCTTACTCAAAAAGTGCTAACTAAACCATCAGGCTAAATTAACGTACTGGTTATTTGATCAGAGTGCATCTGGAGATGCCCCGGCTGCGGAGGCTGCGCCATCATAACAGGGAAAGGTCAGAATTACCCGCGTCCCCGGATTCTCCCTGCGCAGCGATGCGTTGAGTATATCAATATGTCCGTCGAGGTTTTCAACGATGCTGTAGACCAGCGACAGCCCCAGTCCAGTGCCCTCGCCCGGTTCCTTGGTGGTGAAGAACGGCTCGAATATTCTGTCGCGAACCTCTTCCGGTATGCCTGTACCCTCATCGGTTACAGATATCTGCACAGATCCTGAAACCAGTTTGCTGGCGATGGTAATGGTGCTGCCTGCTGGACTGGCGTCGTGTGCGTTGTTGATAAGATTGATCATGACCTGCAGGAGTCTCTGTGAGTCTCCCAGAATCTGCAGGCTCTGCCTGCAGTTGACCACATAGTTGATGTCTTTGCGTTTCTTGTCCAGGGAGATGAGGGTGATCGCCTCTTTAGCGCATTCCTCCACCGTGACCACTTCAGAAGTGTGGTCTGGTTTGTTGGCGCCGCTGTGAGCAAAGTTCACCAGCGATTGCACAATGCGGGACGTGCGATCCGTTTGCTCGATAATCTGTCTTGCCATGGAGCGCAACTCATCGTTATCGGTTTCATCACGTATGTTCTGTGCCAGACAGGCGATGCCGGTGATGGGGTTGCCGATCTCGTGGGCGACGCCGGCAGCGAGTCGGCCAATGGAGGCCAGTCTTTCGCTGTGGGTCAGTTCCTCCTCCAGTAATTCCGTTTCAGTGAGGTCCTCCAGTAGAATTACGACACCATCCTGTTTGATTTTATGCGTCGCTGACTTCTCGATAATAGCTTTGTGCAGGCTGATGAAACGGCGGCTGTTCTTCACTTGCACTACGCGTTTGTGAGCGTGCGCGGCGTCTCCCACGGTGAAGTCATGTATCAAGGATGCCCAGGGTTCGCCAATATCGCTGAGCTGGGCACCGAGAACTGACTGCCCAGGGGTGCCGGTCAATTTTTCCATTGTGTGGTTCCACATCACAATCTGATTCTGTTCGCCGAGCGAGCAGACTCCCAATGGCAACTCCAGCAGCACTTGGCGGTGATAGCGGCGCAGGTTGTCGAGGTCTTCCGCCATTCCGGAGAGATTGCTGCGGTAAGCTTCGATGCGGCTTTCTATGACGTCGACGTCCGTTGCGCCAGCTTCAGATTCAATAGTGTAGGGCAGGAAGCGGTCAATCAGATCATGGGCAATGGACGGGCCAAGCAGCCCCGAGAGGTTCGCTTCGAGCCTCCCGCGCAGCAGGCGCATCGAGTGCGGGCTTTTTTCCTGCTGATCGATCTTGAGGTCGCGCAAGGCCTGCAACACTTCGCGAGTGGCCGTGCGTTCGCCTAGCGGTTTGGTGAGCTTGGCAATGAATTCGTCAGGGCTGCGCGCGACCAGGCCGGTGCGGTTGCGCCGCCGGATGGTATCCAGTGCGCAAATGTCCGCCGACGCTCGCTCCTCGGCAGAGGTATGTGTCCACAGCGAGGTGATCACGAATATCAGGATGTTGCACACGAGGGAGATGGCGATGATTTCCCGCGAGCTGAGATTGGTGGATTCAAGAAGGTCGACTCCCGTAACGACCGGCAGCATGAGGAACAACAGCCAGATCAATACACCAGTTAAAAGCCCCGCCATGTATCCGTTCTTGTTGCCGCGCGGCCAATAAAGGAGAGCGACGATACTCGGCAGGAACTGCAGGCTGGCAATGAACGAGACATTGCCGATAGCGCGGACGCTGAGCTTGTCGTCCGGGATGTAATAAAGCAGGAACCCAATCCAGATCAATGCCGCGATCAGTATGCGGCGTTTCCACAGCAGCCAGCGGTAGATATCGTTACGCGCCGTGGGCTGGTAAACCGGCAAAATCAGATGGTTCAGGCACATGTTGGAAAGCGCGAGGGTGATGACTATTATCAGACCGCTGGCGGCCGACAGCCCGCCCAGAAATCCAATCATTGTTATCAGCGGCGAGCCGTAATCCGCGCCGATCGTCAGTGGATAAAAGTCCAGCGGGGCGGTGGAGCCCGCCTTGAGCCCGGCCCAGAGAATGGGCATCACCGGCAGACTGAGCAGCAGAAAATACAGAGGTAGCGCCCAGCTCGCCATGGTCAGCGCCTTTGGGTCGTTGTTCTCGTTGAATATCATGTAGAACATGTGCGGGGAGGCGACCGCCGCCGTAAAGAACAGGATTACCGTCACGTGAAGGCTGCCAGCAGTGGAGGTATCCTTGATGCTGCTCAAGAGTTCGGGTTGTGCCTGCAGCCACTGATCGACCTCTGCAAAGCCGCCGAAGCCTTGATAGATAGCGAAGCCTCCCACGCTGAGCATGGCCAGCAGTTTCACGACGGATTCGAAGGCAATCGCCATTACCAGGCCCTCGTGTTTCTCGCGGCCGGCGCCACGGCCGGTACCGAAGAAGATGGCGAACAAGGTGATCAATAAACAGAATGCGGCGGCAAGCGCTGTCTGTGACGCTTCGGGCGCGAGAATTGCCACGCTACTGGCGACCGCCTGAATCTGCAGCGACAGCAGTGGTGTGACTCCCATCAGCATGACGATTGTGGTCAGCGTTCCCGCCAGCGGACTACGATAGCGGAAGGCCAGCAAGTCCGCGAGGGAGCTGAGTTGATAGCTCTTGGTGATGTCCAGAATGGGCCGCAGCATGACGGGCGAGAAGAGAAATGCCAGCGAGATGCCGATAAAGGGTGCCAGGTAGCCGAAACCGTCGCGGAAGGCGTTGCCGGTCACGGCATAGTAGGACCAGACGCTGGCGAATACCCCCAGTGATAGCACATAGACGATCGGGTGGCGGGTGATCCGCTGCGGAATCCAGCCCTTGTCAGTCGCCAGGGCGATGCCAAACAGCAGCATCAGGTAGCAGATGCCCAGTATAAACAGAGTGCTCAAGTCAAAGGTCATCGGAGTCTTGCTCCCGATGGCTGAAGGCCGCCAGTGCAATCACGAGCAGTCCAATGATGAATGGGCGATACCAGGCGCCGTCTTGCTCTGCCAGCCAGTCCACGCTCGTCAGGAAGAGCAGGTAGCTGAACAGCATCAGCAGCAATGTGGCTCGTGTGATGTACAAAAATTCTCTCGCAGGCTTGAACTCGTCCGGGGCAGGCGGACCTGATTGGAAGTCGAAGCGGTGAACCGGTCAGGCCCCTTCAACTCTCTGGCATTAGAGGAATGGTAGCTAACTTCGGCACCGCCTGTATATCCCAGTGCGTTGTTCCCCAGGTGAGCAACTCCGCCGGAGTCGCAATTGCCAGATGCGGATCAGGATCCTTGGCAGGAAGCTGCCCCAGAAATTGCAATGCTGACAGCAATTGAGCAGTCGGTTGCTGAAGATCCAGTGGAGCTGCGAAGTGCTGCTTGCTGAGTTTCTGGCCACTGTTGTTCACTGCCACCGGAATGTGCGCATAGCGCGGGCTCGGGAAGCCCAGGAGTTTCTGTAGATAGAGCTGGCGGGGGGTGGAATCGAGGAGATCGGAGCCGCGCACGACGTGAGTGACGTTCTGAAAGGTGTCATCGACGACAACAGCCAATTGATAGGCAAACAGCCCATCCTTTCGGCGCAGGACAAAGTCTCCACATTCGCATAGAAGATTCTGCTGTTGCGGCCCCTGTATCAGGTCCACGAAATCGAAAGTCTGGTCTGGCACCACGACGCGCAGTGCCCCCGCCGTCGGCTGCAAGTGGCGCAGGCGACAGCGATTGTTATAGACACCGCCCACGGCCTGGATCTGTAAACGGGAGCAGTCGCAACTGTACATCAACCCGCGCCCCTGCAAATCAGCTAGTGCATCGGCATAGGCGCCCAGACGTTGGCTCTGATAGAGCACAGAGCCGTCCCAGTGCAGGCCGAACGCTTCCAGTGTCGAGAGAATCTGTGCTGCCGCTTCAGGAGGTTCGCGAGCTGGATCGAGATCCTCCATGCGCAGTAGCCATTGGCCGTGTGCAGAGCGGGCATCAAGATAACTGGCCAGAGCAGCGACCAGTGAACCAAAATGCAGAGGGCCGCTGGGAGAGGGGGCAAAGCGACCAATGTAGTCTGCCTTGGTGCTCATGAGTGCGGGATTGAAAGTGTAGTCAATAGAGGGATGAAGAGGGCAGAGCGAGTCTGCCCGGATGAAACAAGGAGCACCTTGTCAGGCGCCCCATTGCTTTTCCTTGATCTCGTCGAGGGTCTTGCAGTCGATGCACTTGTTGGCCGTTGGTCTGGCCTCCAGGCGACGAATGCCGATCTCGATGCCACACGATTCACAAAAGCCGTAATCATCCTGAGCAATCTTCTCGATCGTGCTGTCGATCTTTTTGATCAGCTTGCGTTCGCGATCACGGGTACGAAGTTCGAGGCTGAACTCCTCTTCCTGTGTGGCACGGTCGGCCGGATCAGGGTAGTTGGCAGCTTCGTCCTGCATGTGGTGAACAGTTCTATCTACCTCTTCCATCAGCTGATTACGCCAGTGGCGCAGGATGGACTTGAAGTGTTCCTTCTGATTCTCGTTCATGTACTCTTCCCCTTTTTTCTCTATGTAAGGGGTAAAGTTCTTGAGAACAGGAGCAGTGGCTTGCTTGTCAGACATGGTTCGCTACGCCTCATTGCCCGCGCGGGGCTCGTCCAAATTAATCACTCGCAATCATCAACAGCGTGATGCCAGCACTGGGTCCAAACAAAGCCCGGTAAGCTACCAGAATATTCTCACTCATGCCACAGGAATGTCACATCCAGCATTCGGATGTCTGGTGCGCCCGGGCCTTTACGGAATGTGGTTCGCGGGACCTCTTGACCGTCTATATAATGCACTTCTTTTGAAAAGTCAGCAGTCTTGTTCTAACGATCTTCTTTCACCAACCGGAGTTGCTATTCATGCCCATCCAAACCAGATCCCGATTCACGATTGCGCAGCGCATGCGTGGCGTCAATCCATTCCGGGTGATGACGGTGCTGGAGCGGGCCAAAGCGCTGGAGTCCCAAGGGCGCCACATTGTTCATCTGGAAGTGGGGGAGCCCGACTTCGTGACGGCCGCGCCAATACTTGAAGCGGGACGTGACGCATTGGCTCAGGGACATACCAGCTATACCCCTGCCGCCGGGCTGCCGCAGTTACGGGAGCGTATTGCTGCATTCTACCGCAGTGATTATGACGTCGATATTGCACCGCAGCGCATCTTCGTCACGCCGGGAGCCAGTGGCGGGCTCAGCCTTCTGGCCCAGTTGCTGTTGAACCCGGGGGATGGCGTGCTGATGAGTGACCCCGGCTATCCCTGCAATCGCAACTATGTGCGGCTCGCGGGAGGTGATGCGCAACTCGTCGAGGTTGGCGCAGACACGCGCTATCAGGTCACTCCGGAATTGCTGGAGCGCCATCGCAACGAGCGTACGCGCGGCGTGTGGATCGCCTCCCCGGGCAACCCCACCGGAACGGTGCTGGATATTGCCGGCCTTGAGAGTCTGTATGCGTGGACGGACCGTCACGACCTGCACTTGCTCGTGGACGAGATCTATCATGGTCTCGATTACACCGATGGTCTGCCCACGGCGCTGCAGGTCTCGGACGATGCACTGGTTGTGAACAGCTTTTCGAAATACTTCGGCATGACGGGCTGGCGACTGGGCTGGTTTGTCGTGCCCGAACCTCTGGTGGCAGCCAGCAATATTCTGGCGCAGAATCTTTTCATCGCCGCATCCACAGTCGCGCAATATGCAGCACTGCGTGCCTTCGATCCCGATACGCGCGAGATATTGGAGGAGCGCAGGGCGGCCTTCGCCCAGCGTCGCGATTTTCTCACCGGTGTTCTGCAGGAACTGGGATTTTCCGTTCCTGTCGCCACAGAGGGGGCGTTCTATATATACGCGGGCATCGACCGGTTTGGCGATGACAGTGAATATTTTTGCCATGCTTTGCTGGAACACTTCGGCGTGGCGGTGACACCCGGCACTGACTTCGGAGACTTCGAAAATCGCCGCCACGTGCGCTTTGCCTTCACGACCAGCATGGAGCAGCTGCAGGTGGCCGCCGACCGCCTGCGCGTGGCGGTAAACTCTGGCAGGTTACGGCGATGAAGTTTGCCACGCCCCTGCAGGAAGCAACGCTGATCAAACGCTACAAACGTTTTCTCGCCGATGTCGTTCTTGCAGACGGCAGCATGACGACTCTGCATTGCCCTAACACTGGCTCTATGATCAATTGCGCTGAGCCCGGCAGCCGTGTCTGGTATTCGGTGGCTGGCAATGCGGCGCGCAAGTATCCGTTTACCTGGGAGCTGGTGGAGGTCGATGAGTGTCACCGGGTTGGCATCAACACAGGTCGAGCCAACGCCCTCGTCAAAGAAGCATTGCAGAATGAGGTGATTCCGGAATTACGCGGTTATGCCACGCTGCAGAGCGAGGTGGCCTACGGCAGTGAGGGCAGCAGGATTGATTTTCTGCTCTCAGGAGGCGGAGAGGAACTCCAGCCGTCCTGTTACCTGGAGGTCAAGAGTGTCACGCTCGGGCTGGGTGATGGGCTTGGTGCGTTTCCTGATGCGGTGACTGCCCGTGGTTTGAAGCATTTGCGCGAGCTGGTGGCGATGCGCGAGGGCGGTCAGCGCGCTGTCCTGCTGTTTTGCGTGCAACACACCGGCATTGACATGGTGGTGCCGGCAGATCACATTGACCCAGCCTATGGAAGAGGGTTGCGGGAGGCCAGAGCCGCCGGAGTGGAGGTGCTTGCCTGGGGATGCGATATCGGGTCGCAGGAAATCATCCTGCGGCGCGAACTTTCGGTGCATATGCCCTGAAGCGAAACTCTCCGCGCAGACGCGGGTCAGATCCTGCCCAGGTGGATGACGTCCTTCTCGTCCACCATCAGAAAGCCATTGCCTATCACGAAGGGAATCGGATGCAGCCGCTTGCCCTTGCAGGGGCCGAGAATGCACTGACCACTTTCGATCAGGAACAGTGCGCCATGCGTGGAGCATTGAATCAGCGCGCCATCACTGTCGAGAAAGCGGTCTTCCTGCCATTCCAGCGGCGTGCCCAGATGCGGGCAGTAGTTGTAGTAGACATACATCCGATCGTCTTTTTTAACGGCGAACACGTATTTTTTGCCGATCTCGAAGCCCTTGGAAGTGCCCTCTTCCATATCTGACGTATGACAAAGCGTAATCATTCTTCCAGCCCTGCTTTATTCCGACGCTATTCGCCTGTGGAAATCATTCTGGTATTCAGGCCCGGCATTTAAGCCAGGGCCTGCTCGAAGTCGGACAGCAGATCATCGATATCCTCGATGCCTACCGCCAGCCGGATCAGGGAATCGGCGATACCCATGGACGCTCTGCGTGCCGCTCCCATCTCGAAGAAAATCGTGTGTGCGACAGGAATAGCCAGTGTGCGTGTGTCGCCAAGGTTACTTGAGGAGACCACGCAGTTGAGTTTGTTCAGGAAGTCGAAGCAATCGAGCTCATCCACCAGCTCAATACTCATCAGCGCGCCGAAATGACGAAACAGTTGCGCTGCGCGCTCGTGCTGGGCGTGGCTGGGCAGCCCCGGATAGTTGACCTTGCGGACGCGCGGATGCTGTTCGCAGAACTGCGCCAGCGCCATGGCGTTCTGGCAGGCGCGGTCCACGCGCAGGGACATTGTCTCTGAACCTACCGCAAGATTGTGAGCTGGCTCGGGTGCCAGTGTGGCGCCGAAATCGCGCAGCCCCTTCTTCTTGATCTGCGTCATCCCCCACTGTGCCGCCGGACCGGTTTTGTAGTTGTCGTAAAGATTCGGATAATTTGACCAGTCATAGAGACCGGTATCGGTGACAGCGCCACCCAAGGCATCGCCATGGCCGCCAAAGTACTTGGAGAGAGAGTTGACGATCAACGATGCCCCCACGCTCTTGGGCGAAAACAACCACGGAGTTGTGATCGTGTTGTCGACGACATAAATCAGCCCCAGCTCGCTGCACAGCGCGCCGATGCCCTGCAGATCTGCCACTTGGGTTGCCGGGTTGGCGATGGTCTCGACAAACACCAGACGCGTGTTGCTCTTCACCGCCGCTTGCACATTACCGACCGCGGTGGCGTCCACGAAGCTGACCTCCACGCCAAAATTAGTGAAGGTGCTGAAGAGGCTGTTGGTATTGCCGAACAGGAATGCACTCGCCACCACATGGTCGCCCTGGCGCAGGAGTGCAAACAGTATCGAGCCAATGGCTGCCATGCCGGTCGCAAAGGCGACTGTCGTCAGACCCTGCTGCATGCGCGTGATACGGTTCTGCAGGGCGTTGACTGTGGGATTCTGCTGTCGACCATAGTTGTAGCCGCTTTTGCGACCCTGAAATACAGCGGCCAGTTCACGCGCGTCGGCATATTCAAATGCAATGGACGTGTGAATGGGTTTGTGAAGGCTGCCGTGCTCCGGGTGGTCGGCGCGGTCGGAATGCAGATTGGTAGTATCGAATCCTTGTTTGCTCATGCTGTCACAATCCTGCTTGAGGAATACCAGCCTGAATGGGTGTGAGAAAGGCGGCTGGAAAGAGCGGCAGTATATAACGAGGGTGGTATTACTGAATACCTGCGGGGGAGGACGCGTTGGCCGGCGAGTAGACTGGCAGCGCTGCTATCTCCTTGTCGATCGCGGCCACTCTGTCCAGATAGGCCTGACTGTTGCGGTCCCGATATTGTTCGGAGAAATCCGCTTCGTTGAGCCCGGTCAGATCGCGTGCGACAGGGGGCATGTAATCCGTTTCCTGTGTAGCGTGCGCCAGCCTCTGCTGCAGGGCCTGTGCCTCTGTGGCATTGTTGGTCGCCGCGTCGCCCAGCGCCACACCGGCACTGTTGGCTGTCAGATCGCTGAAGCTGAAGCCGCTGCGATAGCGGGCATCATAGGTTTCCTTGCTGGTGGAGAGAATGCCAGCCACTCCCGCTCCCGCCGAAGCGGTGATGGCGGCGGAGGTCGTAAGATGCTGTGCCAGATCGACACGGCGTTGGATCGTCACCTCCACCCTGCGCACTGGTGTGGCATCAAGCTCTGGGTCCTCTCCAGCCAGCTGCCGGATGTCCGATTCATTGACGTACAGAGACAGGGCCTGCAGCAGGTTGCGATTTTCGGCAATGGCGTCCCTGCCGTTTGCAGAGCGCACGCTCGCGATGCGGAAGAGCGGGAACAGCAGTTCGTTCAGCGAGATTGTGGCGGTGTCGGCAGGCAGAGAGGTGACGATCTCGGCAATCTGCATGTAGTAGCGGAGTATACGGTCGTTGTCGTCGGCGCTCAGGAACAGCTGCTCTGCTTGAGACTTGACCTGAGACAGCATGTCCGGCTGCCAGTTGAGTGTAACTTGCACTGCTTCGTCCTCGAAGGTTATATCGCGAACGCTCTGCTGTAGTGTCGAAAACTCCTGAAAGTTCACATAATTTGCTGCCAGTACGCCTTGCCCGAGCAGAATTGCGCTGCGCACCAGGGCCGTGGGTATTGGCAGGTGCCCGGCACGCACACCGTACAGCTCAATGGCACCATTCCGTTGTCGTACTCGGGTATGCAGGTTCAGATAGAGAGACAGGCCCGGCAGTTGCCATGGCACCACAAGGTCGAAACTCGCGCTGCCTGCCGAAAGTGACACGTCGGCTGCCATGGCCTGCAGACCGGGGATCGTCTGCAGCCCAAAGGCCGCCAGCAGATTCAGCTCTTCTTTGTCCAGTTGCAGGCGCCGTTCGCCAGCGCTGCTGATCTCTTCGGGAGCGTTGTCGACAATAAGTTGTTCGATGGTGCGAATATCGACATCGTCAATCGTGCGGGTGACGGAAACTATGGGTGACAACTGCAGAGTCAAGATCATCAACAGCAATACAAATGCCGACACACCGAACATAAGCGCGGTGATTCGTCTTGCCAGGGTAATCAAGCTGGAGAATCGTGCTGTCGTCATCGGATTTCAGCATGGACTGCTGACAAAGTCGTGGATTATCGTTATAAAGAACGCGACCGGTAGAAAGAAAGCCGGCGAATAGCCTTGCTGCATGCGCCTGCCGCAGACTTGGCGGTACTATCTTAGAGTGATTATGGTGTCGTCAAGCACTATAGGCTCTCGCCCTGATTTTTGTACAAGGACCATTTCATGCTAATGAAACACAAATTATTCGGCCAACTTTCCTCCCTTCCCCTGCGAGCAGGGCTGATGGCAATAATGCTCGTGCTGGCAGGGTGTGCGTCATCCGGTGATTCCTCAAGGCAGGGTGGTCAGGCTCAAAGTCAGGCAGTTGTCACAGAGGAGCAGCGTGCCGCCGAAGTTGCTGCGGTGCTTAGAGCCGCCGAGGAACGATCAAGACTTGAAGCCGAACAGGCCGAAGGCGAGTCTGCCCGCCAGGCGGCCGAGCGTCAGGCGCAGGATGAAGCGAGGGCAAGAGCCGGGCGTGAACAGCTGGCTCGTGCTGAAGCTGCTGAACAGAAGCGCCGCGCGGATGAGCGTCGACAGCGTGAGCAACAGGCCCGCGTTGCAGAGCTGGAGGCGGAGATTGCTGCCGCCCGCGCGCAGACTGAGAGCGTGACTGGGGCCAACGGCAAGCTTGAAGAAGCGATCGCCACGGCCGAACAGCTTCTGGACGTGCTCGCTGCCGAGCAGCTCAAGTATGGCAATGCCGACGCGGCAGGCCAGTTGGCGGAGCCCCTGCAGAAGGACTTGATCGCTGACTTGGAGTCCCGCAAGGATACCCTCAAGCGCGAGGCGCAGGCACTGGTCCAGTAATGAGCGCAGACGTTATCGATATCAACGGGCCGCGCGAAGAACGCCGGTTCAAGGAGAAAGAGTCCCGCCTGAAGCAGCTGCGCGATGCTTTCAAGGCGGCGCGGCTTTATGCTCAGGCGGCGAAGAAGAAAGCTCATTCCGGCGAGGCGGCGAGAATTTCTTCCAAAACCTCGTCTGGCAACAAAAAGAAGGGCAAGAAGCCCACCCGTTAGGCTCACTGCAAGTCATTTCAGAACCCCCTCCCTCATAGTTCCGGCATAGTCAAAACTAGCTGTCAGTTCCAGTTTCAAGGGCCTTTCGGGGCATCCTGTGGCGGCTTTGTTTGTCCTAATTGATATGCTACAGTGCCCCCCGGTTCATACAAAAACAATAGTTAAAAGGGGTTACTGCAAGATGCCAGGCATGACAATTACGATAAGTGTGTTGCTTTCTCTTTTCGGTTTGGGCGTAGCGTATTTTTACATGCGCCAGGTAATGAGTGTCCCTCTGGACCTGGGTCTGGATGGAGAACAGAAATCCCGTGTGAAAATGATTCATGGTGCAATTGCTGAAGGAGCCATGGCATTCCTCAAGCAAGAGTACAAATTCCTCGCAATATTCATGGTCGTTTTTGCAGCCATCATCGTGCTGCTTATAGACGATGGTCATACCCCCGATACCCGGGAGGGTATCTACACGGCAGTCGCCTTCCTGTTCGGCGGCATTATCTCCATCGCGTCAGGCTACATCGGCATGATGATCGCCACGCAAGGCAATGCCCGTACTACGGTTTCAGCGAAGGACAATATTGGCGACGCGTTCAAGGTCGCGCTCAACTCCGGCGCCGTTATGGGTTTCGCACTGGTCAGTCTGGCAGTGCTGGGACTGGTGATCGTGTATGTGGCTCTCAAGGCCTGGCTGCCCGCCGACCTGCCCAATCACGTCCTCATGGAAATCATCGCTGGATTCGGCCTCGGTGGTTCCACGATAGCCCTGTTCGCCCGTGTCGGCGGCGGTATCTTTACCAAGGCGGCTGACGTCGGTGCGGATCTCGTGGGCAAGGTAGAGAAAGGCATTCCAGAAGATGACCCCCGCAACCCAGCCGTAATCGCTGATAACGTTGGTGACAACGTTGGTGACGTAGCCGGTATGGGTGCAGACCTGTTCGGTTCCTGCGCCGAGAGTACCTGTGCTGCGATGGTAATCAGCGCCGTGGTCTTCGCTGGCAATGTCGATGCGCTGCTGTATCCGATTCTGATCAGCGCTGTGGGCATCCCCATCAGCTTGCTGACTATGCTCTTCGTCAAAGTGAAGACTGAAGACGATGTCTCCCCAGCGCTGATGAAGCTGCTGATCATCTCCAGTACGCTGATGGCCATTGCCATGTTCTTCGTGACACGCGCCTTCATTCCGGCGGACTTCGTGATCCGTGAAATAGCGTACACCAGCATGGGCATCTACTGGTGCTTCCTGTCCGGTCTGACTGCGGGTCTCGTGGTGGGACTGCTCACCGGCTATTATACTTCCGGCGCGTTCAAGCCTGTGCAGGAAGTGGCCAAGTCCTGTGAGACTGGTGCTGCGACCAACATCATTTACGGTCTGGCGCTCGGTTACAAGAGCACTGTGCTCCCCTACATCGCCATCGCCATCGCGATATTCGTTTCGTGGAAATTGGGTGGCATGTACGGTGTGGCCATTGCCTCACTCGGTATGCTCGGAACGCTCGCAATAGCGTTGACTATCGATGCTTACGGCCCGGTATCCGACAACGCTGGCGGCATCGCTGAAATGGCTGGTCTGCCGAAGGAAGTTCGTCGTCGCACGGATATCCTGGATGCTGCTGGCAATACCACCGCTGCAATTGGCAAGGGCTTCGCTATTGGCGCGGCCATCCTGACCTCGCTGGCTCTGTTCGCGGCGTTCCTGACCAGTGCGGATGCTTTGATGAAGGAAGAGGATCCGACTTCTGATCTGCTGGCCTCAATCAATCTGCTTGACCCGATTGTATTCGTGAGTTTGTTCATGGGCGCGGTGCTGCCGTTCCTGTTTACAGCGATGACCATGAAGTCAGTAGGCAAGGCTGCGTTTGACATGATCGAAGAGGTGCGTCGTCAGTTCAACACTATTCCCGGTCTGATGGAAGGCACAGCCTCTCCTGATTATGCTCAGTGTGTGGCTATCTCTACCCAGGCAGCACTGCGGGAGATGATTGCTCCCGGCATCCTGATCATGGGTACACCGATCGTCGTCGGTTATTTGTTCGGCGTTCCTGCTGTGGCGGGTGTTCTCGCGGGCTCATTGGTGTGCGGTGGTGTGCTGGCCATAGCGTCGTCCAACAGCGGCGGTGCGTGGGACAATGCCAAGAAGTACATCGAGGCAGGGAATCTGGGTGGCAAGGGTTCCGAGGTGCACAAGGCAGCCGTGGTAGGTGACACGGTGGGTGATCCGCTGAAGGATACATCCGGCCCTTCGTTGAACATCCTTATCAAGCTGTCAGCCATTTTGAGTCTGGTGTTCGCACCGTTCTTCGTGCAGTACGGTGGTGTGCTGACTGGTGGTTGATACGTCTGATCTTCCTGCTTGAATGAAGAAGGGCTGCAATTGCAGCCCTTTTTTTTGTATCGCGAATCATTGGGGTTTGAGCGCCTTGCTAGTGCGGCCATCATGGACACGCCGTGAACCCATCCATGGGGGCTCGCTTTCGCCATCCATGGCTTAAGACGGTCCATGATGGCCGCACCAGCAAGGCACTCCCCAAGTACAGTGCTACGCGTACCCAATGGCAACCCCAAGTGTGAGTGCTGATCCCCAGCTCTGTGACTTTGACAATGGTCAGATCAGTGGTGTGGGGTAGGGGCTGGCAGGACCGTTGAGCGCCATGGATGGCGCGACCGAGCCCTACAGGGACGTATTCACGGGCGTGTCCTGACAGCCCCTATCCCACGCTGCAGATCGGGCTACGTAGTTACCACCAATAGATTTGAAGAAAATCAGAACTCGCGACGCCGCTCGAAGTGATACATGACCCACTCCGTGAAATCGTTACTCGCGCCGGAAATGGGGTCCTGCCAGTGCAGGGTTACAGTACGTACGCACTGATAGATTCGGAAGGAATCTGTGTCCTCGATGATCAACCCCCGCACCGACGGATTGAGTGTGTAGTTGGAAATTTCCACCAGCTTCCAGTTCTCCGCCATCGTATCGCTGATGCACTGGCTGCCGGACAGCAGATCGACGTAAGGCATCTCGGTCTCCGCCCACGCCTGCGCGGAGACGGTTAGATCGATGGCAAGATTGGTTGTAATGCCAGCGTTGTTCTCATCGCTGAACATGATTGAGTCCAGCCTGATCGCAAATTCACTCTGATTTTGCGCCACCAACCGCAGGCCTGCGTTGCTTTTTTCGCCCCAGGCGCTCGAATAAATCGCGTACTTGATGGGGGAGTCACTTTCCTGAGGCGGCGTGGTGGTCGCGGCTACCTGCGCGAGCGCGGAATCAGCAATTGCCAGAGCAATGAGCATGCAGAACGTTGCTTTCGACATGACTGTAAATATTCCTGTCTGAGTGGTTGCCGTGCGGATTCGGGTTTCAGAGGTTAGCTGAAAAGTAGGAGGTTTTCCACGCTGATATTGCACTCGCCGCGCCCGCCCATGAGCCGCGGATGAACATCTGGCAGGGATGTTCAAAACTTGCGTAGCAATGGATAATGCCCGCTCCTCGAAGGCCGGTAGCTGGTCATCGTTTGCACTCTCCGTTTTTCATAAGTGAGTCACCCTTGAGTATGTTGAATGCAGTAAAACACATCGTCTGCGTGGCCTCCGGCAAGGGAGGAGTCGGCAAATCCACGACAGCCGTCAATCTTGCTCTGGCCCTGCACCAGCGCGGTCTGCGTGTCGGGCTGCTCGACGCGGACATCTATGGGCCAAGCCAGCCGCTGATGCTCGGGGTGAAAGCGGGGACGCGACCTCAGATCATCGACAAAAAGTATATGGAGCCGATTCGCGTCCATGGCATCGCCTCCAACTCCATGGGCTATCTCGTGGATGCAACGACGGCGATGGCCTGGCGTGCACCGATGATCGTCGGCGCCTTCAAGCAGATGCTTGAGCAGACCCTGTGGTCAGAGCTGGATTATTTGATCATCGACATGCCGCCCGGTACTGGAGACATTCAACTTACTCTTTCCCAGTCTGTGGCTGTCAGTGGAGCAGTGATCGTAACCACACCGCAGGACGTGGCGCTGCTGGACGCGCGCAAGGGCATCGAGATGTTCCGCAAGGTGAATGTGCCGATTCTAGGCATAGTCGAGAACATGGGAGTGCACATCTGCTCCAACTGCGGACATGCCGAGGCGATCTTCGGCGAGGGCGGTGGCAAGCAGATTGCGAAGGACTACGGTGTCGATGTCATCGGGTCATTGCCACTGGATCTCTCGATTCGTGAGCACACGGACAGCGGCAACCCGATCGTGGTGGCGCAGCCCGACGGCGCGGTGGCGAAGGCCTATCGCGCGCTGGCGGAAGAAGTCGTGCAGAAAGTCGAGCGGCTCATTGCCTCAAAACCGGCACAACCCAGTATCAGCATGACAGACGATTGATGTCCGTTGTCAGGGTGACGGCGTGACCTCGAAACGATAGATGATGTAGGACATGGGTGAGTGCAGCATACTGAAGCGGTGAGGTACTCCGGCGGGTAATACGACGACATCACCAGGACCGATTTCCTGCGTGTCACCCCCGACTTGCGTCTCAAAGAAGCTAGGTCTATCGCCGGGGTTGGGAGGGTCCGATATGGCACGCTGCTAACCGCAAAGAATCCTGCGGATTATCGTCTTCATGCCAAGTCTCCTGAGAGGGGCTTTTGAAAGCCCCGGTTATCGATGACCCTGATCGGGCTAAATGCTAAACGTGCTCCCCCGGGAGGCGAATGTTTCTGACAATCTCCTGCACCTCGAATGGTGGTTCGGCCGTGAAGCGGCATACCACCAGTGCGACTGCGAGATTGAGCAGTGTGCCCAGTGTCCCGATCCCTTCGGGGGAAATGCCGAACCACCAGTGTTCGGGGTTGCTCATCGTGGGATTGATGAATTTGAAGTAGATGATGTAGGCGGCAGTGAAGGTGAAGCCAGCGACCATTCCTGCGACGGCTCCGTGCTTGTTCATCCTGCTGTAGAAGATCCCCAGCACGATGGCGGGGAAGAATGAGGCGGCTGCCAGCCCGAAGGCAAACGCCACCACCTCGGCCACGAAGCCGGGCGGATTGATGCCGAAATATCCCGCGATAAGCACCGCGATGAAGATAGCGATGCGCGCGAAATTCAACTCTTCCTTCTCCGAAGTATGGGGCCGCAGACAGCGCTTGATCAGGTCGTGGGAGATTGATGTCGATATCACCAGCAGCAGCCCTGAGGCGGTGGAGAGTGCCGCCGCAAGTGCGCCCGCGGCCACCAGCGCCGCGACCCAGTTGGGCAGTTGAGCAATCTCGGGGTTCGCCAGTACCATGATGTCCCGGTTAACGGTCAGTTCGTTGACCTCAGCGTTTCCCACGTACTGAATCCTGCCGTCACCGTTCTTGTCATTGAAGGTGATCAGGCCCGTGCGCTCCCAGGTGGAGAACCACGAGGGCATGGTGCTGTATTGCGCGTTGTTCACTGTGTCGAGCAGGTTGGTCTTGGAAAATGCCGCCAGCGCCGGCGCGGTTGTATACAGAATTGCGATGAACACCAGCGCATAACCTGCAGACTTGCGCGCGTCCCGTACAGTCGGAACGGTGAAGAAGCGAATGATCACATGCGGTAGTCCGGCCGTGCCAAACATCAGGGCAGCAGTGATGAAAAAGACGTCCTGAGTGCTCTTCTGTCCTTCGGTATAGGTGCCGAATCCCAGCTCCCGTGACAGACCATCCAGGCGATCCAGCAGGTAGCCCCCGCCATACTCAGGCGTCAGTTCCGAGCCGAAGCCCAGTTGTGGAATCGGATTACCCGTCATCATCAGCGACAGGAAGATCGCCGGAACCATATAGGCGAAGATCAGCACGCAGTATTGAGCGACCTGGGTATATGTGATGCCCTTCATGCCGCCGAGCACTGCGTAGAAAAACACGATCGCCATGCCGATGACGACACCAGTCGTGATGTCGACCTCCAGAAAGCGCGAGAAAACGATCCCGGCGCCCTGCATCTGACCACACACGTATACGAAGGAAATCACGATGGCGCAGAACACCGCTGTCAGTCGTGCGCTCTGCGAGTAATAACGGTCGCCGATAAAGGCCGGCACGGTGAACTTGCCGAATTTGCGCAGATAGGGTGCCAGCAATAATGCCAGCAACACATAGCCGCCGGTCCAGCCCATCAGATAATAAGCGCCATCCCGTCCCAGAAATGAAATCAATCCTGCCATCGAGATGAAGGACGCGGCCGACATCCAGTCGGCCGCCGTTGCCATGCCGTTGGTCAGGGGGTGGATGCCACCACCGGCGACATAGAAGTCGTGTGTGGAGCCGGCCTTCGACCAAAGCGCGATCAGAATGTAGAGGCCGAAGGACAGGAAGATGAACAGGTAGGTCCAGATTTGCACGCTCATTGGCTGACCTCCGTGTCGACATTTGTGGAGAGAGCTGCATGTGGTTTGTCGGCGGTCTCGTTTTGATCGAGTTTGTACTGATGATCCAGCTTGTCCATCAGCCGGATGTAGACAAATATCAAGATCACAAAGCCATAGATCGACCCCTGCTGAGCCATCCAGAAGCCGAGCTTGAAGCCACCGACTCGAAAGTTATCGAGGAAATCCGCCAGCAGGATGCCGCAGACAAAGGAAATGAAGAACCAGATACATAGCAGAATAAGCACTATTCTGATGTTCGCCTTCCAGTACGAGCGCGCATTTCTGTCGGACATCGCGGGCCTCTTATAATTTATTGATTTTGTTGTTTTTTATTCACGATTTATACAGGGGAAAAGATGATGGTATCACTAAAAAAATGACTCGTATATCGGCCGCGATTGGTGATCGCGGCCCTCGGTCAATCTGTTTGTGGTGGTCGATACCAATTATTCGGAGCGGAATCTGACCCAGGCGGCAAAGGCTCTGGCCATTACTCAGCCTACTGTCAGCAATGCTTTGGCGCGGTGACGCAAGCTCTTCAATGATGAGTTGTTCGTGCGGACAGCCAGAGGCATGCTGCCTACGCCAGTGGCTGATGAAATTGCGCAGCATGTCTGGGATGCTCTGGTGCTGCCCCAGCTGATTCCGTATTTTCGGCAGCACGCTCCCGGAGTGGCGTTGCTAAGGCATGGCTGTGAGCACAGTATCATGTTGCGGGTTCAGCATTTCAGGGTTGCAGCAGCCATCGTCTAGACAACTGATCTTGCTCTGATTCTGCCGCGGGACCTCGAGGTCAAACATGATCTGGAAATCCTGCCACTGCCGCCGCATCCTACTCGATGTATTCTTTGATGTAGTTCAGTAGTCTGCGGCGATGAACGCGGGCGGCCTCAGTGTCATCCTTGCTGTAATTACGGACCATCTGACGGATAGCCTGGCGTTCAGCTAGCGGAAAATCGCTGACGAACGCGTTGACATCCTCCTCCGATCCGATCAGCAGTCGATCCCCCCATACCTCAATTAGTTGGGCGCGCCGAACCTGCGCAATATCGGGCGTGCGCATCTTGTCCAGTTGTGCCTGAATTTCTTCATGATTGGACTCGCGCATCACTTTGCCAATCAACTGCAGTTGGCGCCTTCTCGCACCATTGCTGTTGGGCAGGCGATTGAATTCGTTGATCGCAGCGATCAGCGTGTCCGGCAGAGGCAGCATTTCCAGCTGCTTTTTGTTCAGGGTCGTCAAATCCTGGCCAAGCTCCTGAAGATGGGTGGCGTCGCGCTTCAGTTGTGACTTGCTGGGCGGTTCCAGACTCCAGTCGATGGGTTCGCGCTGTTTCATGCTTGCTTTCCTGCCCCGCTAAAGGGATTGTGGGTCATTCGCTTTCGTCGAATCGATTGTCAACCAGTGCAGTGATGGCCTCCAGGGCCTCTTTCTCATCTTCGCCTTCGATGATGATGTTGAGCACGGTGCCTTTGCTGGCGGCCAGCATCATCAGGGATAGAATGCTCTTGCCGTCGACCAGCTTGTCAGCGCCGACTTTGATGCTGCTTCGAAATGCAGATGCGACCGAGACCATGCGCGAGGCGGCTCTGGCGTGCAATCCTGCCTTGTTGCAGATAGTGATGGTAGATGTGATCATGATTATCTAAGGTAATTCCCTGCGGCGCAGTTCACGATGCAGTACCTGCACGTTTCTGATGGTCTTGGAAAAGTGATGCCTCAGCTGTTCGCTCAGATAGACGGAGCGATGCTGGCCACCTGTACAGCCAATGGCCACTGTCATGTAGCTGCGATTGTTGTCAGCGAATCTTGGCAGCCACTTGTCCAGATATGCGCGCAGATCCTCGTACATGGCACGAAATTCGGGCTGACTCTCCAGCCATTCACCGACTTCAAGATCAAGCCCGGTAAGTGGACGCAATTGCTTGTCCCAATAAGGGTTCGGGAGGCAGCGGATGTCGTAAACAATATCAGCATCAATCGGCACACCGTGCTTGTAACCGAACGATTCAAACAGCAGCGCCATGCCAGTGGAATCATCCCTCTCCACGATGCGAGTCTTGATGCTGTCACGCAGTTGATGCAGGGACATGTGGCTCGTGTCGATGGACAGGCTGGCCAGCAGGGCAATCTGCTCCAGCAACTCTGTCTCCATGTTGATTGCTTCACGCAGTCCAATCTTGTCTGTCGTCAACGGATGTTTGCGACGACTCTCGCTGAAGCGCTTGATCAGTGTCGGGCTGCTGGCGTCCAGGAAGATTATCTCGGGCCTTAGCGAGGTCTGGTTCAATTTTTCCAGAATCTGCGGCACTTGTTTGAGGTCTGTCGGAACGTTGCGTGCATCGATACTCACTGCAACTCTGGGCAGATCAGTAGCCTGCGCGTTGACGCGCTGCGCCAGTGCCGGCAGCAAACTGGCAGGCAGATTGTCGATGCAGTAATAGCCGTGATCTTCCAGCATGTTGAGCGCCGTGCTCTTGCCGGAACCGGAGCGGCCGCTGATGATGAGCAGTTTCACAATGTCTGTCGCCTGGGATTTGGAGCAGGAGTAATGCGGGCCGGGTGTCTGGCGGCATTAGTTTGGGGCTAACAGTATCAGGTTTGCCGGGTCGTGAACAGTGATCAGGAATTCACCGCTATGTCATACAATTCTTGCGCGGATTTTGCCTGGCGCAGCTTGCTGCAAAAGGATTCCTGGTGAAAAAGTGCGGCCAATGCACCGAGAACCTTGAGGTGCTCATGGGTTTCCTCTGCAGGGACGATCAGGACAAACAGCAGATCCACGCGGCGCGAATCGACTGCGTCAAAATCGATGCCTTCTTCCAGCTTGATGAGCGCACCGGTTATTGATTTGCACTCAGCGAGACGGCAGTGGGGAATTCCGATGCCGTTGCCAATGCCGGTGCTTCCCAGTTGTTCTCTTGAAAGCAGAGCAGTGTAGATGCTGTCGGCATTGAGAGCAGGAGTGTCTTCGGCAATCAGCTCGCTGATGGTTGTCAGAAAGCGCTTCTTGCTGACGCCGGGCAGGTCGCAATAGCAGCGCTCAGGGGTCAGGATGGTGTCAAGTCGCATGTTGGGCGTATCTCAAAGGGAAATTTAGCGCGGACGATTCTAACACCGAAGTGAATCGGTTGATGAGGGATTTTTGCGACATGCGTTCGACTGTGAGCTGCATTCGTTGTACTTCAGATCAGTTTCTTGCGTTCATTGGACGGTGGAATGGACAGTGATTCCCGATATTTCGCAATTGTGCGCCGCGCGACATTGATGCCCTGTGCTTCGAGGAGTTTGGTTATCTTGCTGTCACTGAGAGGTTTGCGGGCATTTTCAGCCGCCACCAGTTTCCTGATCAGGGCCCGGATTGCCGTGGAAGAGCATTCACCGCCACCTGCCGTGCTGACATGACTGGAGAAGAAGTACTTCAGTTCGAAAATGCCCTTCGGTGTATGCATGTACTTTTGAGTAGTCACTCGCGAAATGGTCGATTCGTGCATGTTCACTGCCTCGGCAATGTCATGCAGGACCAGCGGTTTCATGGCCTCCTCCCCATATTCGAAGAACCCTTTCTGGTGCTCGACAATGCGGGTGGCGACCTTCATCAGCGTCTCGTTGCGGCTTTGCAGGCTCTTGATGAACCAGCGCGCCTCCTGCAGGTTATCACGCAGGTAGTTGTTGTCAGTGCTGCTGTCGGCACGGCGGACCAGGGAAGCATAATCGGGGTTTATGCGAATCTTGGGTGCTGTGTCGGGATTAAGTTCCACGAGCCAGCGCCCGGTGTCGGAGTCCTTGGAGACAATAACGTCCGGCACGATGTAAGTTGTCGAAGGCGGTGCGATATCCGAGCCTGGGCGTGGATTGAGCCCTTCAATGATGGCGATGGCATCCCGCAGTTCCGGCTCCTTCAGCCGGGTCAGGCGCATCAACTGAGCATAGTCTCTATTGCCTAACAACTGCAGATGGTCCTTGACTATAATCTTGGCGTGGCGGATGGCCGGTGTGATTTCCTGGTCGGTGAATTGCTGCAACTGGATAAGCAAGCATTCCGCCAGATCTCTGTAGCCCACGCCGACGGGATCGAATTGTTGAATGCGGTGCAGGACGGCAACGACTTCTTCGGGATCAATGTCCAGGGAGCGGATAAGGCTGGCATGGATGGAGTCGATGGTGGAGGTCAACATACCATTGGCATCGATAGCGTCGATGATCGCGAGTCCGATCAGGCGATCAGGATCGGACATGGGGGTCAGATTGAGCTGCCACATCAGGTGATCCTGCAGCGTCTCGGTGGCACTGTTGCGCGACTCGAAGTCGAGGCCATCGCCTTCGCTCGAGCCATTGCTACTGGAGGTGTAGCTGCTTTGATAAACATCTTCCCAGCTGGTATCCACAGACAATTCTTCGGGGATGTGGTCTTCCCAGCGATTTTCATCCTGATCTTGAAGTTGCTGGTTGTCGCTCTTTTCGTAACTCTCGGTGTTCAGTATCCGGTCGGCGCTGAATTCGTCACTGGAGGTATTGCTCTCGCTGTTTTGCTCCGTACCAGCATCGGCCTTGGCATGCAATTCATCAGTGCCCTCGTCGAGCTCGAGCATTGGGTTGGATTCCAGTGCCTGATGAATTTCCTGTTGCAAATCAAGGGTGGAGAGCTGAAGTAGGCGAATTGCTTGCTGCAGCTGTGGTGTCATGGTCAGCGTCTGACCCAACTTGAGCTGGAGCGACATTTTCATAATGTGGTGTACTTCTTCATGAGCTTCATACGAGTTTTTGACGCTATTGGATAGGCGGTGACGGAGCGTGGCGATTGTAGCAAGTATCGTGCCGTAGTTGCAGGGTGAATTTCAAGCACTGCCGACGCACGGAGCGATTAATTCATCAGATACGGAATTGGTGGCCGAGGTAAACGTCCCGAACCTTCTGATTGGCCAGAATATCCGCCGAGGTGCCTTCTGCGATGATCTGTCCCTCGCTGACGATGTAGGCTTTCTCGCAGATGTCGAGGGTTTCGCGCACGTTGTGGTCGGTGAGCAGTACACCAATGCCCTTGCTCTTCAGATGCCTGATGATGTCCTTGATATCGCTTACGGAGATAGGGTCGACACCGGCGAAAGGTTCATCGAGCAAAATGAAGCGAGGTTCGGTGGCAAGTGCCCGGGCGATTTCGGTACGACGGCGCTCCCCTCCTGAGAGGCTCAT
>CAIRBI010000240.1 GCA_903876785.1 uncultured Gammaproteobacteria bacterium | reverse complement strand
ATGGGTTCACGGGCGTGTCCCGCCCCTGCCTCCCCTCTCCCCGCCTCGGAACACGAAGCTCTGAACAAGAGCCAAAATACGAGATCAACATGCAGTTTGAATTGAAAGCTACTGAGGGACTCGCGCGACGAGGAACACTCAAATTTTCGCGAGGCGAAGTGCAGACACCTGCCTTCATGCCCGTCGGCACCTATGGCACTGTCAAAGGCGTCACGCCCCAACAGGTCACCGAGAGTGGCGCCGAGATTCTCCTTGGTAACACCTTCCACCTCATGCTCCGCCCCGGCACCGACATTGTTCGCAAGCACGGCGGCCTGCACCAGTTCATCGGCTGGGACAAACCTATCCTCACCGACTCTGGTGGTTTCCAGGTCTTCAGCCTCGGCGACATGCGCAAAATCACCGAAGAGGGCGTGAAGTTCCGCTCCCCCGTCGACGGCGCGCAGGTGTTCCTGGGGCCAGAGTCAGCGATCAAAGTCCAGCAGGAGCTGGGCTCCGACATCATCATGATCTTCGATGAATGCACCCCGTATCCGGTCAGCGAAGAAGACGCGGAAACCTCCATGAACCTCTCCCTGCGCTGGGCATTGCGCTGCAAGGAAGCGCACGGCGATCACCCCTCGGCGCTGTTCGGTATCGTGCAGGGCGGAATGTACCCGGGGCTGCGTGAACAGTCCCTCAAGGCGCTGACGGCCATGGATTTCGATGGCTACGCGATCGGCGGTTTATCAGTCGGTGAGCCCAAGGAGGAGATGATCAAGGTGCTTGATCTCATCGCGCATCAGATGCCCGCGCACAAGCCGCGCTACCTGATGGGAGTGGGCACGCCCGACGACATCATCCAGGCGGTGCTGCGCGGTGTCGACATGTTCGATTGCGTAATGCCGACGCGCAATGCCCGCAACGCGCACCTGTTTACCAGCAAGGGATTGGTGCGACTGCGCAACGCCCGCTACAAGGATGACACCCGCCCCCTGGATGCGGAATGCGACTGTTATACCTGCCGCAATTTCAGCGTTGCCTATCTGCATCATCTTGATAAGTGCAAGGAAATGCTGGGCGCACAGCTCAATACAATCCACAATCTGCGCTTCTATCAGAAACTGATGCAGGGTTTGCGTCAGGCTATAGAACAGGGTAGATTGGGCGCCTTTGTCGCGGCCTTCTATGCCCGGCAAGAGCCCGCAGACCTTGAAAATCCGTGACGGCTCCACCATTTACACCTGCAACGCAGCCACAAGAGAATATCGACATGAGTTTTTTCATCAGCGCAGCTCACGCGCAACAAGCCGCTCCTGCGGCTGCCTCTCCCATGTTCAACCTGATTTTCATCGGCGGCATGTTCGTGCTGTTTTATCTTGTGCTGTGGCGTCCGCAATCCAAGCGTGCCAAGGAACATCGTGAGCTTGTCAGCAGTCTCGCCAAAGGCGACGAAGTACTGACCAGTGGTGGCTTGCTCGGCAAGGTGACCAAGGTGACTGAAGAATACGTGACGCTTCAGGTAGCTGAAGGTGTTGAGTTGTGTCTGCAGAAAGTCTCGATTGCGGCGGCATTACCCAAGGGGACGATCAAGTCGATCCAGTGAGCGGTGGCTTGCTGTCAGAGCTGTCAGAGCTGTCCTTGTCGTCAGTGCCGCCATTACCGGCGGCGCCATCAATTTGAAAGAGTCTATGCGTCATGCTGAATAAAAATCCTCTCTGGAAGAATCTGCTGATCCTCTTTGTGGTCTTGCTGGCGGCGCTCTATTCTGCGCCCAACCTCTATCCGGATGATCCTGCTGTGCAGATCTCCCACGAGAGCGAGCCCATCACCGAATTTGAAATCAGCACGGTCACCGATGCCTTGCGCGGAGCAGGGATCGAGTACTTCGGCGACGTCGTTCAAGACAGAACGGGACTGGTGCGGTTTCGCAACCTCGAAGAACAGCTTCTGGGCAAGGGTGTCATCGAGCAAACACTCGGCAATGGCTACTTCACTGCCTTGAATCTGGCGCCGACGACGCCGGGCTGGATGCAGGCCATCAACGCCGGCAAGATGAGTCTCGGACTCGACCTGCAGGGCGGTGTGCATTTCCTGATGGAAGTCGACATGGAAGCCGCTCTGACGCGGCGCATGGAAAACAACATCAGCAACATCCGCCAGATGCTGCGCGAAGAGCGGATCCGCTCCAGAGCGCTGAACCTCGTGGACAGCAATCACATTGAAATTCGCTTCGATGATGAAGAGTCCCGCTCTGCCGCGCGTGCCTTGCTGCGTGAGAATTTCGCGGAACTGCAGAACCTGAACCGTGAGACCGGAGGCGATTTCTTCCTCGATCTCAGTCTGTCCGAGCTCGACATTCAGCAGATGGAGCGCGACACCATTGCCGCCAACAAAACCACCATCCTGAATCGAGTAGACTCGCTGGGTGTTTCCGAGCCTGTCGTCCAGCAGCAGGGTTCCAATCGTATCGTCGTGGAATTACCGGGCGTGCAGGATACTGCGCAGGCAAAACGCATTCTGCAGCGAATAGCGACACTGCAGTTCCACCTTGAGGCAGCACCTGGTTCGCCCACCAACTCCTACACCACCTACGAATATCAAGGCATGATGATCAACGTCAACAATGACGTCATTTTGCAGGGTGACCGTGTCAGCAACGTGCGTTCTGCGCTCGATCAGCAGGGCCTGCCGCAGGTCGTCATCAACCTGGACGCCCAGGGCGGCGAACAGTTCAGCAGGGTGACCCGTGAAAACATCGGCAATCCCATGGACATCATTCTGAGTGAGACCAAGACCCGGACAGTGACGGTTCCCGGCGAGAACGGTGCAATGGTCGAACAGCAAGAGACCTATGAAGAGAAGCGGCTGATCAGTCACGCGGTAATCCGTGCTGCACTCGGCCGCGAGTTCGTGATCACCGGTTTGAGTACTACCGAGGCCAATGAGTTGTCACTGCTGATCCGCTCCGGAGCGCTGGCTGCGCCGATGTACTTCGTGGAAGAACGTACTCTGGGGCCCAGCATGGGTGCCGAGAATATCGAGCAGGGCAAACGTGCAACGTACCTGGGCGTGGGGCTCGTGGTGCTGTTCATGATGTTTTACTACAAGCTGTTCGGTGTGTTCGCCAACATCGCGCTGGCGGTGAACCTGCTGATGCTGATTGCGATCATGTCCATCATCTCGGCAACACTCACGCTACCGGGAATCTTCGGTATCGTGTTGATCCTCGGTATGGCGGTGGACGCCAACGTGCTGATCTTTACGCGAATACGGGAGGAGCTGACTGCAGGCCTTTCACCGCAGAGTGCAATTTCGGCGGGTTTTGATCGCGCGTTTGGCACCATCATGGATGCCAACCTGACGACTCTGCTGGTTGGTATAGTGCTGTTCTCCATCGGCACTGGACCTGTAAAGGGTTTCGCCGTGACACTCATGATCGGCATCTTCACCTCAGTGTGGACGGCCATTGTCGTCACTCGCGCACTGGTGAATCTGTACTACGGCGGCCGCCAGGTGAAAAGCCTGTGGATTGGCAATTACATCTGACAGGCGTTCGCGACGAGATTCTGGAGTAAGGTATGGCTATAACGCTCAGGCAATTTGATTTCATCGGCACCGGCAGGAAGCTCAGCGTCGTCTCGGCAGTTCTAGTGGTGATCTCACTCGGCTCGCTCTTGTTCAATTCGTTGGAGTTCGGGCTGGATTTCACCAGCGGCACGTTGGTAGAGGTCGGTTACTCGGATTCCGTGGAAGTAGCAACTGTCAGTGCTGCGCTCGAGGAGGCTGGTTTTGAGAACGCGCAGGTGGTGGCATTCGGCTCTGATCAGGAAATCCTGATCCGTATGCCGGTTGACGAGACCGTGAGCGAGGTCGAAATGGCCAGCCAGTTGGAGGTACTTGGTGAGAACGTAATGACGGCGCTGCAGGCGGCCTCTTCCGCAGATGTGGAACTGCGTCGACTGGAGTTCGTGGGGCCCAGAGTAGGGGAGGAGCTGGCTGAAAGCGGCGGCATGGGGATTCTGGTGTCACTGGGCATGATCATGCTCTACGTGGCGGTGCGCTTTCAAATCAAGTTTGCCGTTGCCTCCGTCGTCGCGCTTATCCACGACGTGATACTTACTGTCGGAGTATTCTCCATTTTCAGACTGGAGTTTGATTTGACTGTACTGGCGGCGGTGCTCGCCGTTATCGGTTATTCGGTTAACGACAAGATCGTGGTGTTTGACCGGGTGCGGGAAAATTTCCGCATCATGCGTAAAGGCACTCCAGCCGAACTAATCAATGCGTCTCTGAATCAGACGCTCAGCCGTACCACGATCACTGCCGGTACGACGTTGCTGGTGGTCATTGCTATGCTGGTAGCGGGAGGAGATTCCATACGGGGCTTTGCGACTGCGCTCTGTCTGGGCATTTCTATCGGTACCTACTCCTCGATCTACATTGGTACCACTGTAGCGTTGATGCTGAAGGTCAGCAAAGAGGACCTTATAGTTCCTCCGAAAGAAGGTGCTGCAGACTCTATGCCTTGAGTTTGCTGCAGGGCTGATTCGTCAGCGCTCGCAGTTTCAACTCAATCGCGGGCGGGCCTTTATGCCCTCAGGGTACGCTCCCACACGCGCGCAGTTTCAGCACCTCTGACTGCACCGGCTCCATCGACGCGATCTCGCGTTGTTCCTGCAGAATACCCGCCAGTATTTCCATCGTCGTCAGCGGGTTGGCCAAGACCACCCGGAAGACGATGATGGGGTGGTGCTCGTAGCGCTCCGGAGTCAATTGCGTCCGCGACACGAAAGATCGCCCCAGCCCGCGCTGCGTCTTCTGAATACTCT
>CAIRBI010000239.1 GCA_903876785.1 uncultured Gammaproteobacteria bacterium | reverse complement strand
TGGCATCGTTGCTCGTAGGTCAGTTGCTTGTAGCTACTCATTTCACATATCTCTTGCCGGAGAAAAAGGAAGCGAGCCTACAGGCGGCTGGCCTCTTTTTCTAGCTCAGTAGAGTTATGCACTTCAGAGTTGAATCCGCCAAACGCGGTTCGCGCTCTGCTCTGTTTTTTACGGGCGCCTGGTCCTTTTTCCTGATCAGCATTTTCATCGAAGTCGTGCAACGTGTTGGTGTCAACCTGCCTCCTCTCCTGGGGTTTCACAGTCTGCAGTTCGGTACCTCGGCCGGGGTAGTGCTGTTGTCCCTCGGGTTGGGTGATCGCATCAACTCGCTGATCAAGGAATACAGCGCAGTGCAGAACGACATGCTCAAGGCGAATCAGCTGAAGATCGAGGCGCTGCAGAAAGCCGACGATGTGAAGGAAGAGTTCATCGCCAATGTCTCTCATGAATTGCGCACTCCCCTCACTGGTATCATCGGGCTCTCCGAAATTATTCTCGAGAACAAATCCGGAGCGCTGGAAGAAAACGTTCGCGAGAATCTCAACCTGATCAAGATCAGCGGGCAGCGCCTTGCCAACCTGGTGAATGATGTCATCGATTTTTCCGCCATCAAGAACGGTCATCTGGAGCTGAACAAACGCGCCGTTGATCTGAAAAGCATCTGCATTCTGGTGAACAGGATGTGTCGTCCGCTGATTGGCAGCAAACCTGTTCAGCTCGCCGAGAGCTATCCAGACGGCCCGGTCGTCGTCCTGGGAGACGAAGATCGCCTGCAGCAGATTCTCTTCAATCTGGTCTCCAATGCCATCAAGTTTACGCAACGCGGCTGGGTGGCTGTGTCGATCGAGATTATCGACATCGATGCCCGGATCATGGTGAAGGACACCGGCATCGGTATTTCCAAGGATCAGCAGTCACGCATCTTCAATCGCTTTTACCAGATCGATTCCGCTGCCAGCCGGGAAGAAGGCGGCACGGGATTGGGTCTGGCCATTTCGCAAAAGCTGGTGGAGTTGCACGGCACAGAAATCATTCTGCGCAGCAGCCCGGGCGAAGGCTCGACCTTTTACTTCGACCTGCCCTTGTTGAGCGACAAGGACAAAGTGGAGCTGGGCAAGAACAAGGCTCAGATGAAGCTCGCCAAAGAGGACAATGAGCGATTCAGCAGTTTCGTGCAGAGTGCGCCGCCGGTTGTGGATCGTCGCAGTCGCCGCGAGGAGGCAGGTGGCGGTGAAGGCACTGTCGTTACTCAGCAGGCACGAAGACGCAAGATTCTGGTGGTGGACGACGAATATCTGAACGTGCGCATCGTGCAGGATCACCTGTCAGGCCCCTACGACATTGTCAGCGCGCTCAATGGGCACGATGCGCTGGAAATGCTTGACCTGGAGCGGCCTGATCTGGTGGTGCTCGATCTGATGATGCCGATCATGACCGGCTTCGAAGTCTGTCAGCGCATTCGCGAGCGGTACAGCATGGATGAGCTGCCAATCGTGATTCTGACCGCGAAGAATCGTGTCGAGGATCTGGTGAAGGGTCTGAACCTGGGCGCCAACGATTACATCAGCAAGCCTTTCAGCAAGGAAGAGCTCAAGGTGCGCATCGGCAAACAGTTCGAGATGCTCAATCTGCTGGAAATCCGTCAGGAGAACCTGCGGCTTAATTGGCAGCTGCAGAAATATCAGGACAACGAGAAAAGGCTGCGTGATCGTGAGATGCGCCTTGCAAAAATGCTCGATGTGACAGGTGACGCGCTGGTCTCCATTGATGAGAGTGGCATCGTGGTGTACGTCAACAAGCCAGCGGAAAAACTGCTGGGCGTGAGTGCTGCCCAATATCAGAACGAACCGCTCAGCCAGTTGATCGATTCGCTCTCACAGCGCTGCGCAGATGTCAGCGAGATATTGAGTTTCCCCTTCCGCGAATCGGTGATTTCCGCTGCCGATACGCCCACCTATTTCCGCATGAAATTGCAGCAGCCCGAAGAAGATGGCGTCGCCGCGAGGCAGGAGGAGATTCGCGTCTGCGTGCTGCCGCTAAGCCTTGATCAGGAGTTTTATCTGCTGATGTTCCAGCGCGTAGATGTGGCGGGCGCGATTGTCTATGAAGATGAGGCAACAGTGCAGGGCTCTTTGCCCGCGTTGATTACCCAGATCAATCGTAATGTGGAGCGCACGCAGGAACTGACACAGTATCTGGCGCGCATCACGCCCGAGGACCTGCAGACGCATCGCCACTTGTTCAGCGATCTGGAGAGTGTGGATCGTATCATTAACAGCCTCTCCGGCACACTGCCAGAGCCGGGCGATGACGAGCAGCAGTATCGCGAGGCGCTTGTGAAGCTGATGCAGGATTGCCATTACTACTGGCAGAAGGTCACCGGGGAATCGATCATCGAGCTGGCCGAGAAGAGCCGCATCTGGAGCGTCAGCATCGACAACGGCCGTCTGCGTACGCGCTCCATGAATCGCTATCTGTCCATCGATAAACTGCCGAGCAACCCACGCTGGCGCCAGGTCGCCCGGACTGCCTATTTCGTGTTGTCCAAGGTTGCTCATGATCCGGAGGCCAAGATTGCCTTGGAGAAATCCGTGACCCGGCTGCAGGATATCGTCGAAGCCAAGGCGCTGACTTAGAGATTTTTATCGCGGGCGGGCCCGCTCCC
>CAIRBI010000238.1 GCA_903876785.1 uncultured Gammaproteobacteria bacterium | reverse complement strand
TCCCTCCAGGACATTGGTTCGCCAAAAATATCGAAGAGAGGTTCGGTCAGCTGCGCGATGAAGGCTACGGTGCTCAACAGCAGCAGACGCATGACCAGCGCGGCAGAAATACCGATACGTCGGGTCCTACGGCGGGAATGTTCGGGGAGCTTGTTGGTCAGGATGGAGATGAAGATGAGGTTGTCGATGCCCAGCACAACCTCCATGGCGATCAGCGTGGCGAGTGCGATCCAGGCTGTAGGACTCATGGCAAGCGAAAGCAGGTATTCCATCATGACAAGTGTATCTCGGTAACAATAATCGGGGTGAGGAGTAACAATGCGCGCCCAGAGTAGTGAAGCCCGGCCGGGTTTTCAATGAGAAGTTTTCGTCAACGTTGAAACTGCCACTACTTCCAGGGGGCATTACCCCGCCAACGGCCGGCAAACTCGTCCTGTTCTTTCTGTTCGACCCGCTCCTGTGCGACACTTTCCTCGAGCAGCAAACGCGCATGCAGTTTCCCCAGACCCTTGTGGCGAGCGTCCAGCCGCTGCCAGTGCCGCCGTACCTGCTCCACCTGACGAGTCACGGTCGCAACCTGCTGCTGTTGCTGCTCTATGGCACGCTCGACATTCTGGCTGAAGTTGACGAACACTCGAAACTGCTGGGCACTCACCCCCTGTTGTCCCTGAGTCTGCAACGAAGTGCGATATTCCACCAGATATTCTTCCAGTTGCTGCAATTGCTGCTGATCGGCTTGAAGCCGTTGCCGGATATAGCCGAGCGCCCTGGCGCTCTCGTCGGCCTTGCGCTGCGCCAACGTAACCACCACGGCCAGCCGCTGGGAGCGTTTCACGAATTAGCGCCTGCAGCGCCAGAGGGCCGGGTGGCGGGGGTGGACTGGCCGTGGCTCAGTGTGCGGGCCGGCATCGGCGTCACGTTGGCAGTGACTGCCGCTGCGGCACCCGGACGAGCCGCGGGAATGACGACCTTGCTCAACTTCGCCAGCGCCTCCTCATAGGAGACTTTCTCCTTGAGGCCTTGCTGCATGAACTGCCGCAGGTGGGGAAAGCGTTCGATGGCAAAATCAATATCCTTGTCCGAGCCAGCCACGTAAGCGCCAACGCTGATCAGGTCACGATTCTGCTGGTAGCGCGAATAGATGCGGCGGAACAGTTGCATCCTGGCGAAATGCTCCTGGGTGACCACCGACGGCATGACCCGGCTGATGGAGGCTTCAATATCGATGGCGGGATAGTGGCCTTCTTCAGCAAGCCGCCGGGACAGCACGATGTGCCCGTCCAGAATTGCTCGGGCCGAATCCGCCACCGGGTCCTGCTGGTCGTCGCCTTCGGTCAACACCGTGTAGAAAGCGGTGATCGAGCCCTGCCCTGCGGCGGCGTTGCCCGCCCGCTCCACCAGCGCTGGCAGCTTGGCAAACACCGAAGGCGGATAACCTTTGGTTGCGGGGGGCTCGCCGATGGCCAGCGCGATCTCGCGCTGCGCCATGGCATAGCGGGTCAGCGAATCCATAAGCATGAGCACATCCTTGCCCTGATCCCGAAAACCCTCGGCAATGCGCGTAGTCAGCACCGCCGCGCGCAGGCGCAGCAATGGCGAATCATCCGCTGGCGAGGCCACGACCACGGCTCTCATGAGCCCCGCCTCGCCGAGAATCTCGTCAATGAACTCTTTCACCTCGCGGCCCCGTTCGCCAATCAGGCCAACCACGATCACATCCGCCGTGGTGAATTGCGTCATCATGCCCAACAGCACGCTTTTGCCGACGCCGCTGCCTGCGAACAGGCCCAGACGCTGACCGCGGCCGACCGTGAGCAACGCATTGATGGCGGCAATGCCGACATCCAGAGGTTTGCGGATAGGTTGCCGCTGCAGCGGGTTGATGGTGGGTGTCGCCGTGGAAGTACCCTCGGCCACCGTGTGCATGGGGACCGGACCACGGCCATCCAGCGGCAGGCCGAGCCCATTGAGGACGCGGCCCAGCAACTCGGGGCCAACGGTCAGTTCCTGCCCGCCCTGTATCGGAATCACCTTGGCGCCAGGCTGCAGGCCATCGATACTGCACAGCGGCATCAGGTAGATGCGCTGCCCGTCGAAGCCCACCACTTCTGTCTCGATCTCGCGGCCACTGCCATCGGTAACGCAGCAACGCCCGCCGAGGACGACGTTGCAGCCGACAGCCTCCAGCGTCAAACCCACCACGCGGGTGAGGCGGCCCTCCACCAACGGCTGCAGGCGCGGCGCCTGGCGCGGTTGATAGTGACGTATGCGCTGGGCAAGACTCTGCCGCACGTGCCCGGATGCCGACATATCAGTCCTCCCTCATTTCAACCAGCAATGCGGGCGGCACGATGCCCGCACGCAATGACTCCATGGCTTCAATCAGCCCTGGTTCGCCACTTTGCTCGGGCTCTTCGTCGATGTCGGCGACATCCTGCGGACGCGGCACCAGCGGCTCCGGAGCGGCCTCGATAGGCTCGACCTCCAGCAGCGCGGGCTTGCCGGTCAGCTGCTTGTCCAGCACTTGCGCGAGCATGGCCTTGAAGCGACTTTCCACGGTGAAGTCCACCAGACTCTGTTCGGTTTCGATACGACACCCGCCAGCGGTGACGCTTGCATCGGGCAGCGCGCGCCAGTTGTCACCGTTGCGCGTACGGGCCTCTTCCAGCAGCGCCACATCGGCGGGGTTCACGAACACCCGCACGTTGTCGCGGCTCGGGGGCAACGCCATCAGCGCCTCGCGCACCACCTGCAGGATGTGCGTGGAATTGATCTCCAGTTCGCGGCCGATTACTGCACTCGCCACACCGGTGACGAGGTTGAGCAACGCCTGCTCCAGCTTGTAGTCCTGTTCATTGAGAGCATGGAAAATATGCAGCATGAGTGCATCGAGATGGGCCAGTTTGGCATCGATCTGCTGCTGGGCACGTTTCAGGCCCTGCTGCTCCCCCTGCGCGATACCGTCTTTCTGTCCCAGCTCGAAACCGCTCTTGCGGCCCTCGGCAATACCTTCCTGACGCCCCTTCTGCAGCCCCTCCTGGTAACCCTCGTCGACACGCTCGTCGCGGGATTTTTCGGACACCGGACCCGTTGCTCCCGGAGTTGCCGCGCCGCGTGCGTCACGACGCGCGCCGTCCTCTCGGGCATCGCGAGTCTGCGCCTGGACCAGATGCCCAGCCTTGTCGATGACTGCCGGCATCCAGTTCTGAACGGGGACGGTCGCCAGATCCTTGAGTGGCACGCGGCCTGCGCCGTCGAAGAGGTATCTTTGCACTTTTTTGTCCTATGTTCCGTAGTTGCTGGAGGCGTTGATCGCGGGCGGGCCCGCTTCCACAAAGTTGAATCGGAAAATCTATCGCGGGCGGGCCCGCTCCCACATGGTTAGATCATGGCTTCGCCGCCACCGCCGAGCTGGATTTCGCCGGCATCGGCCATGCGTCTGGCGATGCCGAGAATTTCCTTCTGCGCCGTTTCCACTTCGCTGATGCGCACCGGTCCCTTGGCCTCCAGGTCGTCACGCAGCAGCTCGGCGGCACGCTTGGACATATTGGCGAAAATTTTCTCCTTGAGGAATTCGTCGGCACCCTTGAGGGCGAGAATGAGCACCTCGGAGGAGACTTCACGCAGCAGTGCCTGAATACCACGATCGTCCACCTCACCCAGGTTATCGAACACGAACATGAGATCCTGAATCCGTGAACCCAACTCCTCGTCGACGCTCTTGATGGCTTCCATCAGTCCGGCTTCGATGCTGCCTTCGAGGTTGTTCATGATCTCGGCAGCAGTCTTGGCGCCACCGATGCTTGTCGAGGGGGTGGAGCCCTTGCCGGAGAACTGCTTTTCCAGAATGGTGTTGAGTTCTCTCAGCGCATCAGGCTGCACGCTTTCCAGTGAGGCGACGCGCATCAGAATCTCCAGGCGTACCTTGTCCGGAAACTGGGCCAGGATATTCGCGGACTGGTCCGCTTCGAGATAGCTCAGCACCACGGCCTGAATCTGCGGATGCTCATGGCGGATGACATCCGCGACCGAGCGCGGGTCCATCCACTTCAGGCTGTTGATGCCGCTGCTGGAGCCACCGAGCAGGATGCGATCGAGCAGGCCGCCCGCTCGGTCTTCGCCCAGCGCTTCCACCAGCATGTTCTTGATATAGGTCTCGGTGCCCACGCCAAGGCCGGATTGCGAACCACACTCGGTGAGAAACCGGGTCAGCACGTTACCGACACTGTCCTGACTCACGGAGCGCAGCGCCGACATGGCAGTGCCCACCTTCTGCACTTCCTTTGGTCCCATCTGTTTGAGGATTTCGGCGGCGTCTTTTTCGCCCATGCTCATCAGCAGAATGGCAGCACGATCGACAGAGGTGACACTCTTGACGCCCCCTTGGGCGCGGGACGGAAAATTATCTTCAGGCATCATCGTTTATCCATTGTTTGACTACTTGAGCAACACGCCCCGGATCCTGGGCGACCAGACCTTTGATGGCGTGGAGCTGACGCTCATAACCGTCGTCGGGGCCGGGCAGCAATATTTCGTCGCCGCCGGACAGCGTCACCTTGTCATTGGCGACAGGCTTGCCATTGATGTCCAGATCGGCAAATTCCCCTCCGCCTGCCACCCGGGCCAAATCCTTGCTCTGGCTGCCCTGGGCTGCGAGATTGCGCAGCACGGGGCGCAGTACGCCGACCACCAGCACGAACACCAGCAGGAGGCCGCCCACCTGCTTGACACCACTGAGCAGCCAGTCCTGCTGCCAGAACGGTTCGGCAACCATTTCCTCAATCACCAGCGGCGCAAAGCGATTGTTGATCACGGTGACGCTGTCACCGCGTTCGGCGCTGTAGCCAACGACATCGCGCACCACGGCGGTAATGCGCTCCAGCTCTTCCGGCGTCCACGCTTCGGTTGCGGGCTCGCCCGCTGCGGCGGCCAGTGCGGGGCGGTCATCGAGCATCACCGCGACGCTGAGACGGCGCACGGAGACAGGGTCGTAATTGGTGTAACTGATGGTGCGGTCCAATTCGTAATTTCGGGTCGCCTGCTCACGGGTATTGCCGGCATCGGTCACTGCGCTATCTGCCAGCCCTGCATTCGCCAAAAGAGGGTCCTGCACCTGCCCATCGATGGGAGGCTGGTTACTCAAAGCGCCCGGAATGCCGCCGTTGAGTTCGGCGCTGTCGCGACGCTCCTGCAGCGATTGTTCGCTGCGCAGGATGCCTTCGGGGTTGTATGTCTCGGCGGCCTGTTCGGTGCGGGTGAAATCGATGTCGGCACTGATCTCGGCGGTGAAGCGCCCGGCACCCACCAGTGGCTGCAGCATGCGGCTGACACGCTCTACCAGCGCATCCTCGTAACGGCGCGCGTAATCGAACTGCTCACCGGCGATAACCAGATCGCTCTTGTCGTCCTTGCGCGAGAGCAGATTGCCGCGCTGATCGACAATGGTGACATTTTCCGGAGTCAGCTCCGGCACGCTGGAGGCGACCAGATTGGCGATGGCGTCGACCTGCGTATCGCTGAGATCACTGCCGCTCATCAGGGTAAGAAACACCGACGCCGTTGGCTGACGACTACTGCGCACAAAAACGGAACGCTCCGGTGTCGCCAGATGCACACGCGCGGCCTGCACGTTGCGGAACCCCATGATCGTGCGCTGCAGTTCGCCCTCTTGACTGCGTTTGTAACGATTGGCTTCCATGAACTGACTGGTGCCCAGACCCTGTTCGAGATCGAGAGCCTCATAGCCATAACCCGCCTCACGGGTGATGCCCGCTGCCGCCACTTGCAGGCGCAGCGCGGAGACCTGAGTGGCGGGCACGAGGATGACACCGGTGGCGGGATCGACGCGATATTCGCTGCCACCGGTCTCCAGCACTTCGACCAGCTGATTCATGTCATAGCCATTCATGTCGGCATAAAGCGGCTGATACTCTTCCCCGCGCGACCATAGAACAACAGCGAAGCCGATAGCGACACTCGCCGCCAGTCCAATCATGAGACCCATCTGACGGACCAGATCCAGACGCATGAAGCCGCTGATAAATTCGCTGCTCATGCTGTCGGTCATACGCCGACCACTCATTCCGGATCTGCCGCCATCTCCTGCTGCCGGGGATCTTGCCGCTGCGTCGCCTGTTGTCGTTGCCATGATGTGTTCTTCTTGCTTCAGGTATGAATGGGGTTAGTGGTTGTTGAAGACATTGATGACAATGGCGATTACAGCGGCATGTTCATGATGTCCTGATAGGCGCTGACCAAGCGATTACGCACCTGCGTCATCGCTTCGAAAGACACCGACGCCTTCTGCATCTGAATCATCACCTGAGTGATGTCGACATTGCTGTCGCCCAGTTGGTAGGCCGTCTGCAATTCGCTGGAGCGGGTCTGCGTCTCGTTGACCGAATCCACCGCCTGTCTGAGCAGATCAGAAAAGCTGCTGCGCTCACTCGCGCCACCGGCGCCGACCATGTCCGAGCGCTGCGCCGCATCGAGGATGCTGGCGAAGTTGACCTGGCCCGGTGCCAGGTCCTGCGCAGATGGCCCCTGAATCTGGCTGCGCATTTCGCGCATCTGCGTGAGCACGCGGTTGATGTCGACGCGGTTGGTGGGTTCACTCATTTTCGATCAGCTCCTGTTATTTCTGTTGTTCTGCACTCAGTAGACACCCAGCATGGTGTCGATGTTGATGCCGCTGTCACGCATTCTGGCCATCTTGTAACGCAGGGTTCTGGCGCTGACTCCCAGCACCTCGGCAGTCTCCTTGCGGCGTCCGCCCTGCTGACGCAGAGTCTGCAGAATGATTTCGAACTCGCGCTGCTTCAGATCACTGCCAAGAACACCTTCACCAAATCCGTCGTCTTCCTGCGCCTGCATGTCTACTGCAGCATCCGTGCCAGCGGTGTGCATAAGCGACGCGCTGTTGTCGACACCGCGTCCAGCGCCACTTCCTGCACCACTTCCTGCGCCATGAGCGAAGCCGCTGCCAAATCCATTGTTCTGCGCGCCTGTGGCATCAACGGCAAGGCCTGCAGCGGTGATGACGTTGCCATCCTGCATGATCAGCGCGCGCTGAATGATGTTGTCCAGCTCGCGCACATTGCCCGGCCAGGGATAGGTTTCCAGCAGTTGCTGAGCGCTGGCGTCAAAACTCAATGAGCCACGCGCCATTTTTTTGCCGTGGCGCTGCAGAAGACGCTGAGCCAGTGGCACGATGTCCTTGCGGCGTTCACGCAGCGGCAGCCACTGCAGCGGGAATACGCTGAGGCGGTAATAGAGGTCCTCGCGGAAGGTGCCCTGGGCCACACACTGACGCAGGTCGCGGTTGGTGGTGGCAATGACGCGCACATCCAGAGAGATGGTCTTGCGGCCGCCGACGCGCTCGACTTCGCGCTCCTGCAGCACGCGCAGAATCTTGGCCTGCAGGCCGATGTCCATCTCGGAGATTTCGTCCAGCAGAATGGTGCCGCC
>CAIRBI010000237.1 GCA_903876785.1 uncultured Gammaproteobacteria bacterium | reverse complement strand
TTTTTTGTGGGAGCGGGCCTGCCCGCGATCAGAATCCGCTGCTTGACCTTGAAGCTTTTATCGCGGGCAGGCCCGCTCCCACAGTGTGCATCAGCTCAACGAGCTGCTCTCGGTCTGGCCCGCTCTGCGCAAACTCGCGCAGGGCGACGACACGCTCGCGCAGCGTCGCATACACGCTGGCAAAGGCCGCGGCGATCTCGTCATCGCTGCCCTTGACGGCAGCCGGGTCGGGTAGCCCCCAATGAATACGGGTGGCCGGGCCGGGAAACAGTGGGCAACTTTCACCGGCGGCGTTGTCACAGACGGTGATGACGAAGTCAATCGTCGGAGCGCCCTCGCCAGTGAACTCCGACCAGCTCTTGCTGCGGTAATTTCCCGACACATCACCCACCGACACACCCGCGGCGCTCAGCTGCCGCAACGCAAACGGATTCACGCGGCCCACCGGCTGGCTGCCCGCACTGAAAGCGCGAAACACGGGCGCACCCTCGGCGTTGAAGAGTGCCTCGCCCATGATGCTGCGAGCGGAATTGCCGGTACACAACACCAGCACGGTGTAGGGTTTGACGACAGCGGAAGACTTTGCGTTCAACAGCACGACCCTCCCTGAACAGCGCCACCCCCGCCATTGCCATCGAAAGGCATGGCATCGCCGCAACCTTCGAACAACCCATAGTGACGCGAGAAATCGCCGATGAACTCGAAGTGCGGGGCAAAGCGCGTGCCCTTGAGCATGTGCCAGGTGTTGCCGCAGACGGGGAAGACGCGGCCGGTCTCGATGTAGTGGTGCTTGTCGAGCTCGAAACTGCTGGCGTGCTCGGGAATGGTGCCCTTGTAGATGACCGCCTGGCCGTAGTCTTCGCAGGCGCTCTCCAGCTCGTCGAGCTTGAACAGCCGATAAGTCGCCGAGAAGAATTGCAGGTTGCCAACGCGGGGCTGCAGCGCCGCATCGGTGATCTCCAGAGGGCGATCTTCGGTCAGCCGCGGATCCGCAAAACCCTGGCGGATAGCGATGCGCATAAAATCGTTCCAGTACAGCGCGCCACCCAGACACTCGCCATACAGCACCGGATCATTGCGCACCGCAGCGGGAACGCGACGATCGGCGTAGACATCGGAGAAGTAAAATTCGCCGCCCGGTTTCAGCAGACGCTGCACGCCGCGCAGCACCGCATCCTTGTCCGGAGAGAGGTTGACCACACAGTTGGAGACGATGACATCGAAACTGCCCGGCTGCAGGTCCAGCTCGTCGAGCTTCTCGATGTAACCCTTCAGGAAACGCACATTGTCATAACCGAAGGCGTCGGCGTGCCAGGCCTGATGCTGCTGCGCCACGGCCAGCTGCTCGTCGGTCATGTCCACACCGACCACCAGACCGGTCGGCCCGACCAACTGCGCCAGGGCGTAAACATCACGCCCGGTGCCACAACCAAGATCGAGCACCCGGCACCCTTCGAGCAACGGCGGGCAGACCAGCCCGCAACCGTAATAACGCGACAGCACCTCGGGGTGAATGCGGGCAAGCAAGGGCTTGAGCCACTGCGGCACCTGGCTGATGTCACAGCAGGCACTGGTTTTCAGATCCGCCGAATTCTGCAACTGGCGGCCGTAATAATCCTGAACGATGTCGTACATAAGGCGAGTCTCTTGTACCGAAAAAATGCTGGGAAACAACTGGCGGGCAGTTTACACCAAGTCGCGGGCGGGCCCGCTCCCACATTACAAACCCACTGACTGTGGGAGCTTGCCTTGCAAGCGATATCAGCGCAGTCGCTATTGAGCGCAGATCGCGGGCAGGCCCGCTCCCACAGCTCCCACAGCTCCCACAGTTGCCGCAGCGCACGCGGCGCGTTTGTTCTCCACGGCTTCTGCATGGCCCTGCTGCGCTGCCTGCGCATACCAGTGCAGCGCCTGCGCGGCATCGAGCGGCACGTCCTCGCCGGCTGCGTACAAACGCCCGAGAATATTCTGCGCGTTCGCGTCTCCCTGCTCCGCCGCCAGTCGATACCAGCGCGCGGCCTCTTCGACATTTCTGGGAACGCCACGCCCCTGCGCAAACAGAACGCCGAGCGCGAATTGCCCGCGCACATAGCCCTGCACTGCGGAGGCCTGATACCAGCGTGCCGCATCGGTGTCGCTCTGCAGCACGCCCAACCCATATTCATGCATCAGGCCCAGCTGAAACTGACCCCGCGCGTAACCCTGATCGGCGGCCTGCTGATACCAGCGCAAGGCCGCTGCAAAATCCTGCACTACCCCCAGACCATAGCGCGCGAGGATACCCAGATTGGTCATTGCCTCGGCATTACCCGCCTCCGCCAGCGGCCGCCACAGACTGAAAGCAGAGAGGAAATCGCCGTCGTTGTAGGCTTGCGTGGCATCGGCCAGCGCTGCCTGTGTGACATCCGCCTCTGCGGCGATGTCCTGCCCGAGCGCCAGAGCGCCGCAAAACGCAAACGCCACAGCGCCCAGCCATGCTGACAGTCTCTTTCTGTCGATCCGCAAATTCCGCCGCCACGATTTGGACAAAATGCACTTACCTCAAGATCAGTTCGAGCGGGGTGATGAATCCGTGGCGTCCGGCGTCGCTGGATTTTCTGCTACAGCATTTTCCGGAACGGCCGTTACTGCAACCGCGTTCGCCACAGACGGAACTTCTGCCCGCGGTGCCGTCTGCAGGCCGGATTGAGCGGCCACCGCTGGCCTGCTCATCTTGATGAAACGGTCCAGGTAGATGGCGGACTTGGTGGCCTGATCGACGATCCGGTGCAGCTCGCTCATGCGCTCCAAAGCCGCCGCCATATGACGCGGTGCCACCTCGCCAGCAATGCCGGCGCGCAGCAGGTGAGCCTTCAGCGTCTGATAATCTGTCTCGAAAATACGCCGCTGTTCATTCAATATGTCGAGGTTCCACCCCGGCGCCTCCACCTGTGTGAAACCGAGCAATTCCACCGCGTGTGCCCGCAGATTATTGCGTGCCGCCGACAGCTCTTCGACTTCCAGGTCCACCTGCGGATGCTCTACCACCATATCCAGCGCATGCTCGGCAACGTTGACCAGATACTGCCCGACCCGCTGCGCATCCGGCAGACCATTGAGTACCGCTGCCGCGATACCACCGCGCGGGATGCCGCTGGAGAATTCAGCAACTGCCAGATTCAGATTTTCAAGGGCACGATGACCACTGGCCAGATGCTTGTTGCCACTGTCCTCGGTGCTGATCGCTTCGCTGGCGAGATGACGCGCCAGGACGCCCATGCGCTGCAGCTCCATCACCAGCGCATCCATGGCCAGCATCGGCGTCGACTGCACGTTGTGGTCGAGATAGCGTGGACGGCTCTCGTCCTCTTCCATGGAGCGGAAGTATTTTTCCAGGCGCCGCACCATCAGACCGGTGAGTGGCCACATGATGAGAATGCCCATCGTCTTGACCAGTGTGTGGAAAATTGCGAGAGAAGTCGCGAGCTGGTTTTGCGAACCGAAGTAATTCGCCAGCGTGCTGACCAGCCACAACAAGGGCATCAGCAGCGTGAAGGCCACTACGGCGGTCACCACGTTGAAAATCACATGCGCACTGGCGGCCCGCTTCGCGGGTGCCGTGGCGCCTATTGCCGCGAACACACCAGTGGACGTGGTGCCGACGTTGGCACCGATCACCATGGCTGCAGCAGCGTTAATGGGAATCAGCCCGCCCGCCGTCGCAGTGAGGATGATGGCCAGCGCCGCACTGGAGGACTGCACCAGCAAGGTCATGACTATGCCGATACCGACGAACAGCAACAGGCTGAGCCCCCCCTGACCCGCCCAGCCTTCCAGCGCGATCACATCGCCGAGGCCCGCAAAGGCATCGCGCAGCACGTCGATGCCGAGAAAGAAAAGTCCGAACCCGGTCAGCGCCTGGCCTATGCCACTGAGCCGCTGGGACTTCGAGATCACCGACAAACCCATGCCGATGCCGACGGCGGGCAATGACATGGCCTGCAGATCCACATTGAAGCCCACCAGCGCGACAATCCACGATGTGAGCGTGGTGCCCAGATTGGCGCCATAGATCACGCCGACCGACTGCATGAGGGACAGCAGCCCCACGTTGACGAAACCGATGGTCGTGAAGATGACGGCGCTGGAGGACTGCACCAGCGAGGTAATCAGGACACCTGACACCAGTGCGCGCAGGCGGCTGTGCGTCGCGGCCTCCAGAATGGAGCGCAGCGTATCACCGGCCGCCGTCGTCAGCCCCTCCGTCATCAGGCGCATGCCGAGCAGAAAGAGGCCGATCCCTCCCAGGAAAGTCAATACAGCAGCAATGCTCACTTTTTCCCTTGACCGAGGTCGACGCTGAATTGCGTTGGCAGTTACCGGAATTCCTGCGGCTAGAGTACAAAGAAGCAGTCGTGGCAGCAAATGATCTGGTTCACATACCCAAAAACGAACAATGGAATCTGGCGGACGGCTTGTGGCATATTGGGAACAATGTGCGCAATCAGGCACTCCATCAAAGGCTTTTCACGAATGACAATTTTGCAGGACCGCGACATCAAGGCCGTCATCTTCGACTGGGACGGCACCTTGGTCGATTCCATCGAACACATTGCCAGCAGCCTGCATCAGGCGGCCACCGAACTCGGCTTCCCGGCGCTGGAACAAGCCGCCTATCGCAACATCATCGGGCTGGGCATGGTCGACGCGCTCAAGACGCTCTACCCCGCTCTGGACGATGGCGAGATCGATGCGATCCGCGAAGCCTACGGGCGCTATTTCTTTTCGAAGGAAGCCTCGCCGCAGCAGATCTTCACGGGCATGACCGAGGTGTTGACCGACCTGCGCGCCACCGGCCGGGGCCGCGCCGTCGCCACTGGCAAAAGCCGTCGAGGGCTGGACAGCGCATTGCTCAGCAGTGGCTTGCAGCCACATTTCGACGTCACGCGCTGCGCGGACGAGACCCGCTCCAAACCCGACCCGGCGATGCTGGAAGAGATTTTGCGTTTCTATGACCTCGAACCGCAGCAGGCGGTCATGATCGGCGACACCACCTACGACATGGAGATGGCACAGCGCATCGGCATGCCCGCCATCGGCGTGCGCTGGGGAGCGCACGATGACGAGGCGCTGGTAAGATTCGAGCCGCGCGCCATTGTGGGCTCGGTGGCCGAACTGCGGCGGGCGCTGGGTTTGTAAGGAAGATTGCCGGGAAGGAAACCTCAGGAGAGGTCGTTAATCCTCAGCACGCGCTCGGGCATCTGCTTCTTCGTGCGACGGCTTGCGCGGCCGCAACAGCGTCGCATTCACCAGCAGCGTTGCCATACGTGTCAGCAGATTGAGCGTCATGGTCGGATGGCGCATCAGAAAGCGCATGACCGTGCTGCGCGGATAGCGGAAGCGGCGTTTGCCGGGTCGCTGAGCCAGTTTCAGAGCAATCAGCTGGCGCTGCATCTGCAGCCGCACGCGCAGGTCGGCGATCTGTTGCTCCAGGGGCAGCTCGTTCATCACAGGCTGGTCCTCAGCATTTCCAGATCCGCCTCAAGCTCAGCGCGAGTGGCTGCAAAGGCCTGCGCGCTGGCGGCGGAAAGCCGCTGAAACTGCCACCAGCAATACCAGGTGGTGCCGAAGTACATCGCAGCCAAGGCGACCAGCACGTGAATCCGGTAAGGCGTGTCCCAGCTGAGCAGCAGTGCCAGGGCGCCGACCGCCAGCATGGCGCAGATCAGGCTGGAAAAGCCCAACAGCGTCATCATCAGCATCTTCAGCAGACGATCCTTCTCCTGCGCCCACTCCAGCCGAATCAGCTGTGCATGCAGCGAGCCCTGCACCAGCAGAGAACCGCCAGCCTTGCGCAGAATTCGCAGCACGTGCAGGGTGTCCATCGCAGCCGCGCGCTCTTCAGGGTGCGCCGCGTCTTCCGCTGGGCTCTCCGGCAGACCATCTGCCGGGTCATCTGCTGGATTGTCGACAGCAATGTCGGCAGGACCGGCGCTCACGCTCAGCGCCTCGCCAGCAACAGACCGAGGATCAGGCCGACGGCGGCGCTGATGCCAACGGCCGTCCAGGGCTGGGCATTCACGTATTCATCGGTGGCCGCAGCCGCCTTGGTGGCCTGACCGGCGAGCACTCCGCCCATGACGCTGGTGCTCAGTTTGGCCAGCGCCACGCGCTCGCGCAGCTTCTCGCTGGCACGCGCCAGCTCTTCGCCGGTGAGCGTGGAAGTTTCCTTGATCAGCTCCTCGATATCCTCCACGAATTTCTGAAACTCGCTGTTATCGGGCGTCTCCGCCTGTTCGGTTTTGTTGACCATAAGATGTCCTGCTGAAAATGTGGGAATTGGACTGTCATGGCATGCTACCGCTCATAGTGGAGGAGAACAAGCGCCGATAACCGCCGTTTGTCGCGAACATTCGGGTGAAGATTGTCGTGTCCCCTGCTATAGTCTCGGGCCTGCGCTTACCACAAAAACAAGATATCGAGGTGCCAATGAACCCGTATTTCCGCCTGACTGCCGTCGCCCTGACCGCCGCACTCTTGCAGACCGCCTGCAGCCCCGCCGGCGATCAAACTGCGACCTCTTCACCCGCTGCACCGACGGCGACTGCTGCGTCACCCGCCGCGCTGCAAGCCGCAACTGCCGAGATGCAGGCCTGCGCCGCCGAAAATGCCGTGCTCGTCGAGGGCACCGGCGACTTCAGCCGCGCCATCGATTCTCCGTATCAGGAGGCGCAGGACTTCTTCGATCAGGGCCTGCGTCTGGCCTACGGTTATTACTTCCCGGAGGCGGTTGGCTCTTACAACGCCGCGCTCTGCTTCGACCCCGACAATGCCCGCATCCACTGGGCGCGCGCGCAAGCCCTCGGCCCCAACGCCAACAGCCGCAACAGCGCCATGCCCGACGACCCCATGGGTGAAGGCAAGAAGGCGATGGACCGTGCCGTGGAGCTGTCGGCCAATCAGCCACAGAATTGGAAAGACATAATCCAGGCGCTGACGCCGATGTTCGACATGGCCACCTATCCCGATCAGGCCGCCCGCAGCCAGGCGATCATCGCCTCCGCCCAGGCCGCTTACGATAAATATCCGCAGGACCTCGAGATCGCCTTCCTGCTCGGCCACGCCATCATGATGGCCTCGCCCTGGTATTACTTCGAGTGGGACGGCACGCCGCGCGCGAACACCGAGCTGGCCATGCAGGTCATGGAAACGGGCATGAGCGAAAACCGCTACCACCCGGGGCTGACCCATCTGCACGTGCACCTGATGGAGGCTTCGCGCCAGCCGGTACGTGCCGAGACCTCGGCGGATGCGCTGGAGCCACTGACGCCGAAGATCGGCCACATGGCGCACATGCCCGGCCACATCTTCATGCGGCTGGGCCGCTATGCCGACGCCATCGCCACCAACCAGCGCTCCGTGGTCGCCGATGAATACTTCGTCGAACAGTGGGGCGACCGCGTCCTGCCCGCCTATGGCACCTACTTCCTTTCCGCCACCAATCACCGTGGCCACGCCCGCATGTTCATCCAATGGGCTGGCGTGCTGCAGGGCAACCTCGCACAAACCCTGGCGATCACCGGACCGATGGTGGCGGCCACCACTGCCGAGCAACTGGACCGCGGTCAATCGATGCGCAACGTCTCCGTGGAGCTGATGACGCTGAAAGCTTTCGGTAAGTGGGACGAGATCCTCGCCCTGCCCGCGCAGCCCGACACGCGCCCCTTCCTGCAAGGCACGATGAACCA
>CAIRBI010000236.1 GCA_903876785.1 uncultured Gammaproteobacteria bacterium | reverse complement strand
GCCCAGGCAACCAGACCATAGAGCGTTACGCCGTACACAGCTATTTCGGCAGCGTGTGCGACAAAGGCGACCAGAATGACGACTACAAGCCTTGCCCGCTTCGGCACTAGAAGCGACGGCAACCAGACGTTTATAAAGCGCAGAACTTCATAATGCAGGACAGTGGTTGCGATGACGAGCAAACCGCAGAGAAGGATTACCAGGAGCATGGGGATTCAGCAAGACCTCTTATGCGGGCTAATGCCCCGTTCTCAATGACCATTTCTTCCGGCGCCATCTAGCCGCCAAGACCAAGTTCAATGTTTGCGAAGGCATTGTTCATGGCATCCCCACACGCTATCTAAGGGTGCACTCTACTACTGTAAATTGAGGAAATGAAGCCAGTCCGGATAGTTTCACTGCTACGCACAGCCGGAAGTACTGAGCTTTTTGGAGGTGTGCATATCGGTGCTGAAGACCTCCAGCAATGCAATTTAGCCCATCACCCTGCCGATAAAATCTACACGATCTTTTCAATTTCAGAACTTTTATGGAACGTAGCGTATATTTTTTGTATTTTATATTTCAACTCTAAAAGTGCTTCCTGAAGGCCGGCATCTTGTCCGCGCTGCACCTTTCAGCCCCCGGAACCTACCCTTCGATTTCGCGCTGAAAGCGCAGCAGAAGTGCATGCGCGTCGGCGGTGCACCTGGCAAAATACTCGTAATGAATCTGTGTCTTTCACGCCCATGCAGAATTTGCCGGTCCGCGACAAAACCAATCCCATCCCATTTGACCAAGATCAAGGGGCATTTCACCGTATCTGCTAGTCTGCACTCTGGAATAAACCTTGGAATGAACCCTGGACTGAACCAAGAATACTACAGAGCGTACCGATGATATCTTTTGCACGTCTTGCGTTGATTCGTCCCCTGTCCAGGGTAGTGGTCCTGGGTATTGGTGCCTTTGCCTGCATTGCCACGGCGGCCGCGAGTGACGCTACGATACTGGCAACGAAGTACCCGGAGCTGCAGCAGCTACTTCTGGCTCACGATGTCCTGCAGGCCAGAGCGTATGAGGAGATCGTCCTCACCAATGAATCCCCCTCCGCAGCCATTGGCCAGCGCATGCTGCTGGACAAACTGGCGGAGCTGGAGGAATCAAAGAGTTCCCATTACCACACGGCCGGCAATCACCTGGCGCTGCTGGGGCCCCATCGCGTGTTTGAAAGCCGCGTGACACCGGGGCTGCTCGGCGTGGTTTACGAGGAGCATGACGCGGACGAAGTGCGCCCACTGCTGGCGGAGATCGGCAATCTGCCGCCGGTCGCCCTGCAGACGCTGCAAAGAGGACGCGAGTTCGTGGAGCAGATCATTGAAATCCACCTGAACCCTGAGATTGCGGACAAGAAATCGGCCGTGGCGGGTGCCGTGCAGGGTTACCTGAGTGACGATGCACATTCGGTTGCCTCCCGACCCAAGTCGGACGACCTGCTGTCCGAACATGCCTATGCCTATGCCTACCCGGTTGGCTTCCCCCAGTTCAGTGGACTGACCTGGGCCTCCCAGTGGCTGAAGATTGCACTGCTGGAAATCGTCATCAGCGCACCCAACGCTGAGCAACTGGACGCGGACGTCGAACGCCTGATTGCCCTGTACAACGAAAAGCTCATCCGACAGCACAGCGGTTTTGTTCAGCTGCCAGCCGATATCCCCACCAGCCCGGTCATAGCGCCCACATTCTACGAACTGTATCCGGATGCGGCCTACATTCTGGACAACCTGGAAGCCCTGAAAGTGGTCATTGGCGATGTTCTGGCCTATCCGGGCATCGAGAATCGGGCACAGGGAATCGCTGACACCGTTGCCCTCTACACGGACAAGAGCGCCAACCTGGCGCCCGATGAAATCAAATATCTGCTGTTCGTGCTGCGCGGAGGAATCTACAACGCGGGCGGCCCGGCGCGTGGGGGCTTGACCTGGCCTGACCGCAATTGGTCCAGGGAGCGCTCGGAGAACCCCCACGTCAGCATCAGTCGTGAAGCAAAATAGGAGGTCCTGTGAGCAGGCCCGTGAGTAGCAAATTTCTGGGGACGCTCTGCCTCATCGTAAGTAGCTTTGGAGTGGCACTGACCTGCATGTCGAGTTTCGCAGCGTCCGAGCGGGTGGGCGACTTTGCGCTGCTGGATGAGCAAGGCGTGTTTCACCAGCTCAGCCGGTACCAGCACCGCGATGCCGTGGTGCTTCTGGCCTATGACAACAACTGCACTGCCGCGAAAGACGCCGCAGCCATGCTCGCAGACCTGCAGTCTCAATTTGACGAACGCATCGAGTTTCTGGCCCTGGACATCAACGCGATGGATCGGGCTACCGAGCACGGCTGGCAGATGTCCTTTCCCGTCCTGGCGGATGAGCTGAAACTGGTGGCAGAAGGCCTGCAGATCAGACAATCAGGCGAGGTGCTCGTGTTCAATCCACAGCGCCTGTCACTTTACTATCGCGGTGGCGCCGATCAGGCGCTGCAGGCGAATCTGGACGCGATACTCAGCGGCGATGCGGCCCCAGCTTCAGGCTCAGAGGTCAAGGGCTGTCCGATCACCTATGACAGCGACACGGCACCCGCGCCGGACTACTCCACCGAGGTTGCCCCCATCATCGTGGAGCACTGCACCATCTGTCACCGCGAGGACGGTGCGGGTCCGTTTGCATTCGACGAGTACTACTCCCTGGTCGGCTGGTCGCCCATGGTCAGGGAAGTGATCATGAACAAGCGCATGCCGCCGATGCAGGTTGACCCGGCCTATGCTGCGACACCGAATGCTCATTACCTGTCGGCCGAGAAGCGCCAGAAGATCATGCACTGGATGCAGGCCGGTGCACCCCGTGGCGACGGAGCAGTGGATCCGCTGACAGAGGTGCCTCTGGAAAAAACCTTCGACTGGCAACTGGGCGAGCCCGACTTCGTCATCGATACCCCCAGGAATGTGATCCCCGCCGTCGGCATTCTGGATTACATGTACACGGAGCTTGAGTTGCCCTTTACCGAAGACAAATGGGTGAAGGCCTTGCAGTTTGCGCCAGGAGAGGAACGGGTGATACACAATCTCTCGGCGTTCATCGTGCCGGCAGAGAGCGATTTCTGGGGTGAGGAACGAGAGGCGCTGACGTCCGAGAGGCGCTTGCTTGGCAGCTTCATCCCTGGTGAGAATCCGGCGACCGTGTTCCCCGAGGGCACAGGCGTCCTGATCCCCGCAGGCTACAAGCTTGCCCTGCAGTTTCACTACTATTCACACGGCCGGGTGCTGCAGGACACCACCACCATAGGGCTGTACTTTCATGACTCCGCCCCGGCAAGTGAAATAGTGACTCGCCCTGTTTCCGCCGAATTCACCCTGTCTCCCGGCGACCCCAACCAGGCGTTTCTCGCCAGCTACGAGTTTGCCGAGAAAGCGACACTGCTGGCGGTCCGGCCGCGCATGAACCAACGCGGCAAGAACATGAAGTTCGATCTGGTAGCGCCCGGTGGCGAGACTGAAACCCTTGTCAGCGTTCCTGCCTACAACTATGGCTGGCAGCCGCTGTACTGGCTGGAAACCCCACGCACCCTCGAGCCCGGAACGGTGGTGAATATCTCGGGAGCATTCGATAATTCCTTGTCCAATCCATTCAATCCCAACTTCCGTGAAGAGGTGAAGCGGGGATTCGGCAGCGGCGAGGAAATGTTTACGGGGTATGTGACGTATGCGGTGGAGCGGTGAGACAGCACAAGTAGCCTACGGAGTTCTAGCGGCAAGAATCTTCTGCATAAGCAGAATTATCTCTGTACCTTCAATTCTTCGAGATAATTTCTCGATACTGGTAAAGCTCAGCTCGAACTGGCGGGCGTGGCGGGGACGGTCCTGGTGTCGCGCAAGCGGCGCATATCCACCCGCTGGGCAGCGCCCTCGGCGCGGGCGCGCAACTGGCCGCAGCCGCCGTCCACGTCTTGCCCGGCGCTGTTGCGCACCTTGGTCAGCACATAGCGACTGTGCAGGTATTTGACGATCTCACGAATGCGCTCGGCATCGGGACGTTCGTAGCTCACTCCGTTTCCCGCTTCCAGCCCCGTGCCTTCGAGACTGTTGAAGGGGATAACGTTGAGCAACGCGTACTTGCCTTTGAACAGGCGCAGGATTTCGTCGAGTTCGTCCTGCCCATCGTTGATGCCCTTGAGCAGCGTCCATTGGTACTGGATCGGGTAGCCGGTCTTGCGCGCGTACTCCTCGCCCAGCTCCAGCAGTTCTTGCGGGGAAATTTTCGGGGCGCGCGGCAGCAGGTGTTCGCGCAGGTCGGACTTGGTCGTGTGCAGCGACAATGCCAGCGCCGGCCTGACGCGTTGCTGCGGCAGCAGTTCGAACACACGGCGGTCGCCGACGGTGGAAAACACCAGGTTCTTGTGGCCGATGCCGCCTTCTGTGCCGAGCAGATCGATGGCTTCGAGCACGTTGTCGAGATTGTGCGCCGGCTCGCCCATGCCCATGAACACCACCTTCTTCACCGGGCGCAGACGGCGTGCGAGGACCACCTGCGCCACGATCTCCAGGCTGCTCACCTGGCGAATCAGGCCGCTCTTGCCGGTCATGCAGAAGCGGCAACCCACAGCGCAACCCACCTGAGTGGACACACAAAGCGCGTCGCGCGGCAGCAGCACGCTTTCTATCATCTGCCCGTCGGCCATCTTGACCAGCAGCCGCACCGAATCATCGGCACCGGGATGTTGAGAATGAATCTGCGCCACGGCGTCCAGCGCTTCGCTTAGTGCAGGCAAGCCGTTGCGCACCGAGAGCGGCAGAAAGTTTTCCTGTGCCTGATGGCGTGGTCCTGCGCCCAGCGCCTTGCCGTTCAACCAGGCGCGCAGCACCCGCCCACGGTGGATGGGCAGAGCCTTGAGGCTGTGCAGGCGTTGGTCGAGATCGGCAAGGGTGAGAAGCGGCATGGGGCGGAATGCTAGCACTTGCGTCGCATCAGTGCATTTCAAACAGCTCCTGGTGAAAGCCTTTGGGACGACTCTTTCAACCTTGCCCGAATGGCGTGGATACGTGCTGATGAACGACCATCCACTTCCCACCCTGCTTTCTCAAGCAGCATGCCGACCTTCCCGCGTGGCCCGGGCCCAGTCCTCAATGACTTTACGGATCGCCATTTCTTCAGACTTCATGTGTCAGCTATTCCATTTCGTGAATGACGCCTGACACTTGAGCCAGGTGGCGTGACCCTGTTGCGGCGGCAGTGGCATTATTTCGCTCTCATTCGATTGTTTTTGGCGTTGTGCTCCAACTCGCACAGTCCAAGCTCTTCGAGTAACGGTGGGATGTAAACCCCGAACCGTCCGCGGAGGCCCCTCTTCAATCCATACCAACCACCGACGGGATTCGCGCTATCTCGACCCCACGCTTCTACCGTTCCTTCTTTTGCCGGCTTTTTTTCGTCGGAGCCTCCTAGCTCTACCCAGTCTCCGGTCTTGTTCAGCATATTGACCAAATCTTCAACGCAGCGCGCATCGTAATGCAGCACGGTCTTTCCAACCGTACAGACAAGGATCTTCTTTCCATCCTTTTCGTCCGTATGCATTGTGTATTCCGACGTCCCTGGCGGGGTCTTCAAATGCCAAGGGTTGTCTTTTGAGCGATTTAGATTCGTTGCCATGTCATTCCTTTGTTTTGGGTATTGAAGGGACGAGTGAGGCCCAACGCTCTTCTTCAGCGGCCAAAGCCTGCTGGCGTGGCTTTTGCGAAAGAAAAAGGCATGACAGTATGATTTGGTCCGACTGCAAAAATTTGTTACGCACTACCACTCCGTAAAAATCTCTTTTCCCCTATCCTTTACTCAACAGTAGAACTTGCCCATATTTCCGCCGAAGCTAACAAAGCGTTTTCCACCCAGCAAAAATGCAGTCAGTTCCTAAACTAAATTGACTCTGACCCCATTTATCTCTCGATCAAATCCGCCCTGAACGTAACACCCAGGCCCGGGCCCTGAGGCACTTTAATTTGGCCGTCCGCTTCCAGGACGGGCGGGTTCTCGAAGACCTCCCAGCCTTCGAAGATATCCGCGTGGGGCGGTTCGTGGATGAACTCTGTTATCGGGCCATTCGGCATGGACGCGATAAGGTGGATACCGCAGATATTGACTAAGCGCCGTTCAAGCGGCGCCGAGTGCGGCGAGACTTGTCTGTTGTAGGCCGCCGCCAGGGTGCCCACTGTGCGCGACATTAGTGGGCCTATATCGCCTATCTCCGGCATGAGGATGTCGAAACAGCCCTGGTCAAGAAGGTCCTTGAACTCATGGATGCCCCAGTTTGCTTCGCCGCCCGCCATCGGCATAGCGAGGAGCCGGTTGAGCTCCGCCAAGCGCTGATAGTCGTAGCGAGGCAGTGGCTCCTCAAACCAATAGACGTTGAGCCGCTGGTACTCCATCGCTGTGTCGTAGGCACGCTTGAAGTTCCAGTACGTGGGATCCTCGCCATTGGCGTCAGCGTTGCCGGGCGCCTTGTTGCCATCGCAAAGGATGTGGAAGTCATCGCCCACCGCTTCCCGAATCAATTCCACGACGCGAATGTCTTCCTTCATCGTCCTGAAACCCGAACGCAATTTCATGGCGCGCCAGCCTTTTTCTTTGAGCCCAATGGCAATTTCGACCCGATCTTCCACAGTGCCGATGCCCCACATGGCCGCGTATGGCAGGACTCGGTCGCGGCCACCGCCCCACAGTTTGTAGAGCGGTAAATCCGTTGCTTTGCCCAGCAGATCCCAGAGCGCGATCTCTACCGAGGCACCCCATCTGCGCTGCGGGGCGTATAACGCCGCGGCATGCTGATTGATGTCGAAAGGATCTTTGCCGACGAGCAATTGTTTCACCGTCTCGAGGTTCTCTGGTGGGATGCCCGGGCCGATGCCCACCAGGCCTTGATCCGTGTGCACCTCCGTCACAGTGAATCCACCAATCTGAACGAGTAGCCCGCCACGAGGAGTATCGACGCGTCGGGCAAGGATGCCCTTATCCCTGATCATTTTGATCCTGATCAAACGGATGTCAGTGATCTTGAGGCGCGCCGACTGCGCCGACAGCGCAGCACTCGGCAGCATCAATGGCATCGTCACAAGGCCGGACAATCCGGTTAAGAAATTTCGTCTCAACATAGCAGCACCCTATTTGCATTTATTTTTGTGGAATTACCATATGACCCCTTGATCCTGTTCCGTCATCTTTGTGTCGGAATCTAGGGCCTTCTCCAAACAAAACGACGATTCTCACCATTTAGTAAAGTAAGTTGTGACCCGCTGAATGAGTATGTGCGGACAGTTGATGTGCCCCCAGCGGATGGAGACGAGCTTGCGATTATATTATGTGTAACGGTTCTATTCTCTTCATCTATTTCGTAAGTTCCGTAGTAGGCGGAATAACTAGACAAAAGCGCTCTAAGACCTTCGATTGGCATGTCGTCAATTCCTACATCCAGAATTTCCGAACGATCAAGCCTTGAAGATTGAAAGGACATATATCCATTGGCACTGTAGCTAATGGATCCAATCATTCCGACCGAGTTCTCTGGAACTTCCCAATTCCCCGACTCGTTAAGAACTTGCGAATGGACGAGCAGCCAGGTACCAATAAATTCATCCTTATCGCTGGCAGCATTCGATTGTGTGAATAGTAGAGCAGAAAGCAGAAATATGAATGTGTTTCTAAGAGCCATTCTCAACCTCTCTTTGAGTTTGCGGGCGGTACAGATTAAAAAGTAGGAACATAACGCCGCTGCCAAGGCTTTGTCGCGCGGGGGCGCTTTGTTATGTGTTTTATATTCACTATCGAGCATTGATCTTACTGCTAGATCCAGCAAAGAATATTAGCGGTATGGCCAAAGGTCCCAGAAAAACAACTATGAATTTCCACAATAATGTCGGCTTTACATGACGAGCCTTTGCCATGGAAATACAAATGACTGCACTAACAATCCAAATCAAAACTGGTATATACGGAGCCATGAATTTTCCACTTGTCTATTCATTTGTAGTGGTCAAGTTAAACTGGCCACAGATTTCTGGGCATTCCAATAATTCTGTTCTGCCATCACAGGCGTCATACCTTCGTTATGAACGTGCGGCCTGAACCTGCTGTAGTACCCGAGTATGTAGTCAGTGATTCTGCT
>CAIRBI010000235.1 GCA_903876785.1 uncultured Gammaproteobacteria bacterium | reverse complement strand
GAGCAGAATCACTGACTACATACTCGGGTACTACAGCAGGTTCAGGCCGCACGTTCATAACGAAGGTATGACGCCTGTGATGGCAGAACAGAATTATTGGAATGCCCAGAAATCTGTGGCCAGTTTAACTTGACCACTACATAGGGTCTGATCCGGTGAGGTTGCGAAGGCCTCATCAGCACAAAACTTAAATTCCAGATTCGTCCTGATCCACTGACCCTATAATCAAAAACAAGACACGGAGAGTGCACAGTGAGCAAACAAAAAATCGTTAGAATAGCCGCCGGGCTAGTGATTCTGGTCGGAATATTGAGCTGGATGTTCACAGCTCCGTACCTCAGCAATACAGGCCTCGGCCGCACCCCCGGTATCATTCTCGGCGGCACACCAACACCCGCTTTGAGTGACTTCTCAATTCTCAATGGCACCGTGCAGGGGCTGTTGATCAAGAAGCATGTCGGCTTCCCTCCGTTTGTTGATTATTTGTCCTGGGTGGCCACTCCCGAAGGCATTATCACTGCCACCCGCCCGGATGGCGGTTATTGGGCGCGGCGCGTACGAGAGCGCGGCGGTGATGGCTGGCTGCGAATCGGAGACGCGACTTTCGAAATGACGGCCATCGAAAAATTCGGCGACGAACGTCTAGCCATGATGCAAATGTGGGCCACCAAGGCCGGCAGAACGCTGGACCAGTCAGTCTACGAAGGGGCAGAACCACTCCGCGACTGGGAAGTCTTCTTCTGGGTACCTCGATAGTACGAGCGCCCACAGGTCAGGGAATTACACGCGGTGAATGGCCGGGCTTCCTGCCAGAGTCTCGAGCGTTGCACCCGCTACCAATTCATAGCTGCGGTCGGTGATTGTCGAGACAAAGTGCCAGGTGGCACGAACTTTATCGCGCTGGACATCCAGTTCCACCCAACCGCGACCATTGGCCTTCATGTACTTCAATTCCGGGCTCGCCTGCAGGGTGGCTTCCTCGAGGCGCCCTTCCGGCAGCGCAAGGAAATTCTCGAAGCCGGGTGAAGTGACGCTGGGGGTCCCGAACTCGACCGCTACAATCTGGTTGTCGTCCGCATGCAGGTCGAAGGCCCAGGAGCTGTGGGTGTCGCCGGCCAGCACCACGACATTGTTGGCGTGCTCGCGAAATGCCTGCAGCGTGCGCGAGCGGTTTTCAGGATACCCGTCCCAGGCATCCAGATTCAGAGGCAACCCCTGACGGCCGCGCGTGCGCAGCATCCCATAGCGCCCTCCCAGAATGGCCTCGCGCTGCGTCGGATCAAGCTCCTCGTCACTGACCTGCGGCGGGAACAGCTTGCCCATCAGCAACTGCTGGCCAACAATCTGCCAGGGTTTGCCAGCCTGTGCCGAGCGTTGCAGCTCGCTGGCCAGCCAGTCTTCCTGCGTCGCACCCATGATGCTGCGCTGCTTGTCCGCGAGGCGACTTCGCAAAGTATCGATGTTCATCTCGTGGGAAAGCTGCTGGTCGCGCCCGACCAGACGCGTGTCCAGCATGATCAGCGTGGCCAGATCGCCAAACTCGAAGGAGCGGTAAATGATGCCCTCTTCGAGGGTGCCCTGCCCGCGAATCGGCAGCCATTCATGATAAGCCTGAATTGCGGCGCGTCGACGAGCGTCGAAAGCGCCTTCGCCTTCATTGTGATTCTCGGCACCGGTCTGCCAGGTGTTGTTGGTGATCTCATGGTCGTCCCAGACGCAGATGAACGGATGGTTCTGATGCGCTGCCTGCAAGTCCTCATCCGTGCGGTACAGACCGTAGCGCATCCGGTAGTCCTCAATGCTGACAATCTCATTCTCCGGCTGCACGTTGCGGCCCAGCTCCAGCATCAGCGGGTTGGCGTAGCCGCCCTGTGCATATTCATAAATGTAATCGCCCAGATGCAGCACGGCGTCGCAGGGGCGGTTCGCCACTTCCTTGTAGACATTGAAATAGCCCTGTGGATAGTTGGAGCAGGACAACACGGCCAGGCGCAGCGATTCGACTCCGGCTTCCGGCAACGTGCGGGTTCTTCCAGTGACGCTGTAGACGCCCTGAGCCGAGAACCGATAGAAGTACTGGCTGGCAGGAGTCAGCCCGGCAGCGTCGACCTTCACCGTGTAGTCAGTATCACTGTCCGTTGTGGTCGCGCCGCTGGAGATGATCTGCTGAAACGCTTCGTCCGTGGCGATCTCCCATGCCACGTCCAGGCGCTCGGCAGCGCCGCTGCCCGGCAGCACGCGAGTCCACAGGATCACTCGGTCTGCAAGCGGATCGCCGCTGGCAACGCCATGTGTAAAGTGTGTGGCGGCAGCGGCCAGCACAGGATAGCCTCGCAAGGCCAGCACTCCCAGTGTTGCGGAGGCTCCGGCAAGGAAGCGACGACGGTTGACGCGAAGTTGGTCGAGGGACATAGCAAGGCTCCAGTGATGCAATTAGTCGCGGGCAGGCCCGCTCCCACAGGGTTAATTGGCTCTACAAAAAAATTGCGGATCAGAATGGAATTCTGAAGCCCGCACCCACGCGCTGTTCTGTTCCATCCTCTTCGCCAATCCGTGCGCCAACGTTCAGCCACCAGCTCCAGTTTTCTGCAACGAGTCCGGTTAGCGTCAGGGATGGTTCGATGACGGCTTGCGAGAAATGATCGACGGTGACCGACTGCGTCCCCATGGCATGATTGGCGCTTGCAAGTCGCACGCTGGTAACGTTGCTGTCGATATCGTTCTCGGCGGTGTAAGTCAGGCGCAGAATCGAGCGCACACTGCCCACATCCATGGATGCCTCTCCGCCAACGTAGGCGACACTGCCGTCAGACTTGAGCAGCGGATACGCAATATTGCCCCCGGCCGCGCCGGATTCGATGTAGTCCCCGATCTCTGTTTCCATCCAGCGCAGACCCGCCAACGGGCCAAACTGCACATTACCGCTCTCCATCAGGTAGCCCAGCTCGCCTGTGAAGGCAAGGGTGTTGATGTCGGTGTTGCCGGATGCGGTCAAACCGTACGCAGCTGCACGGGTGATGTTGTCAAAGCGCAGGTCGCCGTGGGAACCGATGGCATTGGCATACAGCCCGCCGCTCTGAAACGATCCGTATACGGAGAACTGATAGCTCTCCTGATTGGCGTTGTAAGTGCCTCTGGATTTTGGCTCGCCCTCGTAATAACCCAACGCTGCGCCAAGCACGATCTTGTCGTTAAAATTGCTGTCAAAACCGAGCGTCGTTCCTTTGGAGCGGAGGCCAGGCAAAGCGCCCGCTTCGGACCTGGACATCCAGTCACCGGCAGCCCAGAGGGCAATATTGCCGCTGCTTGGCACCGACGCGTTGCCGCCCGCGTGCCTCTGAGCGAGGAAATGCTGGCCAACTTCGACCGTATTGAACACGGCAAGGTCACGGGCGGCTTGTGCCGTCATGCCGATGGTTGCCGGCGCTGTGACCTTCATGGCCTGCAGATATTGCGAGTCAATGTAAGTGGGCAGTGTCATCCGGTAAGACAGGACCAACGCATCGCTGTTGACGGGTTGTGCACAATTCTGGCCACCTACAGTGCAGGTGGAAGACAGGAAGTCATTGTCGTTCGCCACCAGCAGGAAGAAATCCTGGGGTGCGTTTTCGTCAAGTGCAGGCAACAACGCCATGCCTTCCATCTTCTCTGTCAGTGTCAGCCGCGTCGGTGCGGCATTGTTGATATTGATGCCGAACTTGCCCAACTGCGTGGTGTTGAGGATGTTGACAACTTCCACCTGACTGACTGGCGTAATCGTCGAATTGAGAACGCCGCCCGGGGCAATGGGAGTCGTCGTGGTTTCGAAAGGCGTACCGGCAATGTTGGTGGCACCGGCGGTGTCGATCAGCAACACGCTCTTGTACACAGGGTTCAGCAAAGCCTGACCGAGACCATTGCCATCGCGTGAAAGCACCAGGAACTGGGTATCGTTCAGCGCCAGCAGTTCCGATTGGGCGGCGGTGCGATTGGCAGCAGCGCCGTTGCCATTGGAGGTAAAGATTGGCAATTGCATCACGTAGTGGCTGACCGGTGCATTCGGCGTGGCAGTCTGGGAGATGTCATAGATCATCAAGCGAGTGTTGGTGCGGGTTTGCTGCGAGCTCGTGCTGTCCTGCATGGGAGCGCTTTGCAGCAAAGTCGCCAGTTTCTTGTTGTCTGGCGTCAGCGCAATGCCTTCAAGGCCCTGGTTGAGTCGACGTCCTGTCGTTGCATCCGTCAGAGAGGTGAAAGACAGGCTGGTGGCTGTTCTGGGCATCACGGCGGCTGGCGGCTGGATAACGCCCTTCATGTTGCCAGTCTTGTCGAAATAATAGACGTTGGCACCATATTCGTCGGACACATAGAAAGAGCCATTGTTGAGGAAGCGCAAACCCTCGGCATCAAGGCTGATCTTTCCTGCCGCAACTCCCACTGCCGAGCCGGGCAGGGACTTGCCATCCTGGGTGACGAAAGCGGTATCGCCAGTGGCCGGATCCAGACCAGTGGTCACCTTGCCGTTGAAATCCTTGAAAAGGAATCCACCGGTTTGCACAAGAGCCAACTGGTTTTGCGAGTCAGCGCTGACTGGCAGATTGGCGGTGGAGGTATAGGGGGTGAAGTTCATTGCAAAACTGTTGACGCGCCCGGGGTAATCGCTGAACGTGACATTGCCGACGCCATTGGGTCCGCGATCCGGGAGCCCGAACATGGTGCCTGTATAACCGGTTGCGGTTTTTCGCCAGGCGCCTGGCAGAACGTCAAGTCCAGAAAACGCCCCGAAGGTGTCGCCATTGAAATCAAGAGTGCTTGCCGGCAGTCGCGCCACACCTTGTAGCCCCTGGTTGACAAAGTTCTGGCCATTGAAAGTGGTGGATGTTGCCCCGGCAGCGGTTGTGACATTGGGTGTGGTGTAAACAGCGGGTGCGGCGAGAGCCTGGTTGGCGAGCATGACGCCAAAAGCAATGCTGGAAAGTGCAATGCCGGAAACAGCGGGAAAATTGCAACGCAAACGACTAGTCAACATCATTGGGAAAATCCTCTATTTGAACTCAAAAAAACCATTACCTGAAATACCGCTTATTCTTCAGCCCTGCGCAACAGATCGCTGACAGCATAGAAGTGAAACGTCCTGTCCGTGGACATGGCCACGAAAACTCCACCCTCGAAACCCGGTAGCGAAACAGCCGTAATATCGCTGCCGTCGCTTTCAACAGTGGACAGAGGGACGCTTGCCAGAAGGGAATGCTGGAGCGGATCGGCGTGCTATTTGCGAATGCCGTAATTCTCGTCGCCGTAGTAGACAAAGCCGAGCTCACTATCGACAGCGATGGCCTCGATCTCCTTGGTGCAGATCACATTCCATTGGCGCAAAGGCACCCTTTGTGCTGCCCGAGAGCAGCAACAGGGTTGAAATCAATCGCGGGCCGGCCCGCTCCCACATTTTCAATTGCGGCTCAGAAGTTGAACCGCAGACCGCCGATGTAGCGCGGCCCGAATTTTTCAAACTCGATCGGGTACTGGCTCTGGTCGCCGTAACGACGTGCGCCCGTGTCGGTCAGGTTGACGGCATCCGCGAATATCTCGAATGTCTCGCTGAGCTGGTAGCGAACAGACAAATCAAGCTCGTCGTCGGCGTCCCAGAAGATGTCGCCGTTGGAAGTGGGGACCCTGGCGCCATTGACCATGCGGTATTCACCGATGGACTGGCCCCATGGCGTGCGGTACTGATAGGCGAGCCGCACGGTCAGGCCGTATTGCTCGTAAGTTGCCTGCACGTTGTAGACTTCGTCAGAGGTTCCCAGCACGCTGATGGTGCGCTTCGGCACACCGTTGACAGCCGCCAGGTTGACTTCTGAATCGGTGAATGTAGCGGAGACGTTCAACCCAAAACCTTCCATCCACTCCGGCAGGCTCATGCTGCGCACCAGCTGCTCGGCCGAGGCCACATAGGCCAGTTCGACGCCGCTCAGGTTGCCGTCGCCGGCATTGCCGATGGCGGATTGTGTGTAGCCCGAGCGATCGATACCGGCAACGTCCAGCGTGTCCAGCCCGAAGACGTTGGACTGATTGATCAGCACATCCGTGAGGTCCTTGTAGAAGAAACCGGCAGACAAGAAATCACCGGAAGGCATGTACCATTCCATATAGGCATCCAGCCCGGTCTGCTTCTCAGGTTTCGCTTCCGGATTGCCACCGGAGATGCTCTGCGCGCCATCGTTGATGGTGAAGTTGGGGCGCAGGTCATCGTAGTCAGGTCGTGATGCCGACGTCGTGACACCGAAGCGCAATTTGACGTCTTCATAAATGTTCCAGTTCAAATGGGCACTGGGGTAAATCAGCGTTTCCTCATTGGAAACCTCGACCAGTCGCATCTGTGCGGGCGCGGCGCCCACTGCGGGGAAGTTCACATACGCTTCACCGGTGTTGCCGATCTGCTCGACACGTGCACCGTAAATCACATCGCCCCAGTCGAACGTGCTGGTCGCCATGCCATACAGTGCAGTGATGCTTTCCGTGACTTCCCAGTAGTTGCCACGGCTGTCCTGCAACGTGGCTGCGCCGCTGATGACCTGCTGATTCATGAAGTAGGTGGTGAAGGAATCGTCGGTGTAACGGAAGCGGTAATTCAGATCCTGACCGCCAAGATAGCTGGTGTCGGTCGCAAAATTCGCCCAGGTCGGAATCGTGCCGGTGGTGAAGCTGCGCAGGTAGCTGTACTCACTGGAGGTCTTGGTACGGTCGGTATACAGGCCGCCAAACTCTATCTTTGTCGGCAAGTCGAATAGCTCAGTGTCGTAGTCCAGATCCAGCTTGAAGGTATCGGCGACGGTTTCGTCGGCGCCTACCAGATTGCTCATGCTCTGAATAGGAAACTGGAAGTCTTCGAGATTGGTGATTTGCGCGCCTTTGGTGCGTGCAGCCGTTACACCCGCCGTGCTGTAGAAGCGCATTGTGTTTTCATCGCCGTTGCGGAAGTCATAATCCACAGTCGGACGCAGCGCAAAACTGGACGGGCTCTGAAACGAGGCTGAAACTGGCGTGTTGCGACCATCGCTGGTATCGGTGCGATTCACGCGCCAGGAGACGTCCAAATCGGACAGCATGTGCTCGCCACCAATGGTGTGACTCATGGCAGTTTCTTCACCGTCGCGGTAATCGATGCGCGCGTTGATGCGGGCGCCGTAGACAGTGCCCTGCACGGGATCGCTGGCATTGATGTAGGCGGCGTTGGTGTAGCTTGTGCCTGCAGCGTTGGTGCCCTGATCCAGACGCACGATGAAATTGTCGCGCAGTTCGTCGTCATGGAACGTGGTTTGAATGGTGCTGGCGAACACGGTGTTGTTGTCGTCCAGCTTGTAGTCAAAGCGCAGCGACGCGGAGTAATTCTCACGCGTCAGGCGGTAGTGCTTGTTTTCATGTTCGCGGGCGAAGCGTTTGGCAGGATCCACGGTGTTGCCCAGATACGGGTCGGTCTCCCAGTTATCGGTTGCCATTTCACGCATGTAATAGGAACCCTGAGCGAGCACGCCCAGACGGCCATCCAGCAGCACATTCGAATAGGTCAGTGCACTGTCGAGCTCCTCGCCACCACCAAGCTCCACTCTACCAGCACCGATCTTGCCGGTGATTGCCTGTCCGGGACTATCGAAGCCCGTGCGGGTGCGGATGTCCACATTACCTGCCACGGTGTTGCCTGCCATCGAGGGCACAATCGCCTTCTCGACGATGATCTGTTTGGCAATGGCCGAGGGAATGTTGTCGAAACGTGAGGCGCGGCCTTCCGGGCTGACAATGCTCATGCCGTCGAACGACAGCGTGGTCCAGTAGTTCGGGGCGCCGCGCAGGTTGACATAGCGCGCCTGGCCTTGATCGCGTTCGATGCCAACGCCAGGCAGACGGCCGACGGCGAAGGCAATGTTCTGGTCTGGCAGGTTGCCGATGGCATCGGCCGACAGCACGCTGACCAGTGAAGACGAGTTGCGCTGAATTTCAAGAGCAGCGGCAACGCTTTCCGCCATTGGACGGCGCACGCTGACGGTGATTTCCTGGACTTCGGTGTTGCTTGACTGCCTGTTTGACTGCGCGGCCGGCTGGGCTTGTGTTCCTGAACTCAACCCAAGGACGGTTGCTCCCAGTAACAAGGTTCTGAATGTGCTCATAAGTTTTCCCGATAGTAGTGTTAAGTGATTTTTTTATTTAATGGCTGTAACTGATTTCGTAGAGAATGCCGTCGTCAGGTCGGTTTGAGGGCCCGGTCTGCGAGGAGAAATACAATTTCTGGAACGCTGGATCGAAAGCCGGTCCGCAGATCTCCGAGGCATCCTGACCCGTGATCTGCACTACAGGCAGCACCAGCCCATCCGGGCCGAGCAGTACGATCTGCATGTCGCCGCCGTCTTCTGCCACCAGCACATCGCCGGAAGCTGTGATTGTGACGTTATCCACTCCACTCAAGTGCGGCATCGTGGCGCTCGCAAAGTCGTAGATGACGTCGATCTGGCTAGAACGGATATCAAAGCGCCACACCCGGCTGTCGCCCTTGCTGGTGAAATACACGAGGCCTTCGGTCCAGGCGATGCCCTCGCCACCATTGAAATGCGCGGCATCTGGCACCTGCAGGCTGGTGCGCACAGTGCTCGCGGCAGGGTCCGGCACGTCGTGCCAGACGATGTGGCGCGTGGCGCCCTTGGCCACGACTTCCGCAATTTGCAGTGTGCCTGCGGAAAGATCGGGCAAGGCATTGGCGGGGATGAAGCGGTAAAAGCCGCCATCTGGCTCGTCTTCAGTGAGGTAAAGGTGTGAGTTGAGCGAATCGACTGCGACGGCCTCGTGCTTGAAGCGGCCGAGAGCTGGCAAGGCAACACCGGGCTTTATGTTGAAGGGATCGCATTCCCAAACCAGACCACGATCGACCTCTTCGCAGGACAGCCAGGTTTGCCAGGGAGTTTTGCCACCGGCACAGTTATTGTTGGTGTCAGAAAGGATTGAGTAGGCATCGGTGATGTCGCCAGCCGCACTGAAGCGCACCGCCCCAACACCGCCGCCTCCTTCTTCGGTCTTTACTTCGCTGTTGGAAACATAGATCCAACCACCATCAGACGTCGCAAAAGTGGCACCGCCGTCTGGTGACTTGTGCCAGCGGTATGCGGCTGAAGACACGACAGGCTGGCCAGTGCGCGCGATGATGCGCGAGCGGAATCCAGGCAGCAGGCGCAAGCCGTTTTCGTCCGGAGCCCCGAGCTCGCCGAGCGTAGCTGGATTCGTAAACAGTGGATGAGCGTGACCTTCCGCAGCAAATAGCGGCGTCCTGGCACCATTCATCAGAAAGGCTGCAAAACTGAACGATCCCCATGCCAGGAAATTACGACGCGAT
>CAIRBI010000234.1 GCA_903876785.1 uncultured Gammaproteobacteria bacterium | reverse complement strand
GAAATACCGCAAGGATCAACACCGAATTTTTGGAAGACGCACGCTCTGCCATGATCAAGGTCGGTTTTCAGGCGCATGACAGTAATCGCTACCGGGAGGAAGTGCTGACATACCGGGAATCGGTAATTGTTGACGCAGGTTTTGATCCGTTTGTACGAAAACACTGGGAGCAGTTGATCGCGGGAGAATCGGTAGCCGCAGCCATGTTAGTGCCTTCTCGTCTGGATACAGTAGATATAAACCTGACCAAAACGGACAGTCATCACTGCGATGGCGCCTCCGTTGACATCCACTGCTTTGTTATCCGGCCGGCCGGCATGTTGCGAGTCGTGGGCTGGCTTGTCGATCCGATTTACATTGGATATGAACAGGTTTCCAGGCGCTTGCAGGTATTTAATGGCATCAGCAATTTGCGCGATGACAATGATGAGCCACGTAACGTACTGATCCGTTTTGAGTATTTCTGAAAACTGAGATTGCCTGAACCCGGCGCTCTTTTCAGCAGTGTCCGCTCGACCGGGGTAAAACCCAATTGCCATGGAACTTGCCTAGAAGGTTCCGTTTATTCGCAAGGTAAGTGATCGACCGCTGGTGCTGCAATTATCTTCGATCTCTTCCAGGATATTGTCTTTGATATGACCTACAAAACGCTGACGTTCGCGACAGCGCATGCCTGCCAGCAAATCTCTGGCTGTTTCCAGTCTAAAAGTAATGCCGTTGAAAGCCACTACCTCCACGAAAGCATCCCATAAGGGATCACCAGCCTCCAGTTCGATGTCCTCAATATCATAGCGTTTTCGATTGCCATCAAAACGGTTGTTCCAGCTCAGGCCGTAATTCAAATTCAGACTCGGGACATCATGACGGAATCCAGTTTCAAAGCTGCCGCGCACAAACGAATCGGTTCTACGCTTGATACCCAAAAAGGGGTCGGTGACTTCTGAATCCTGAAGTGTGAAGCGGGAAGTCGTCAGAATATTGGGCAAACCAATCATACCCATGCGCAAACTGGCATTGGCTCTGAAGCCATAACGCTTGCCGTCACCGATGTTACCGTTGGCAGATTCCAGTCGGGTTGGCGAGGAGGACACATCGACACGTTCTATGACGTTCTCCATGTCATGATAGAACACGCTGGCATCGACTACACCGGCGTCATCGGGCAGCCGGTACTCAACATTTGCATCGTACTCCCAAGCTTCCTCCTGCCTCAGTTGAACGTTGCCAGCCTGCACATTCGAATCATTATCGCTAATATCGGATGCCGCCACGAAGTCCCGGAAGCTTAACTGGGAGACGGTTTTTTCGATGGTTCCACGAAGTTGAAGCACTGGTGTAAAATTAAATCGGTAGTCCAGTTTGGGTTTTACAAAATTAAAATCGCGTTTGTTGGAGACGTCGCCGCTCTGCTTGATCTCCGACGTCTCATATTTCAGGGTACTTTCCAGACTCATGCGTGGATTGAGCTGCCAGTTATGCACTACAAAACGTTCTATACGGATTTCCTCTACTTCGGAATTGGCGTTTGACACTGACACTGGGATCAGTCCACCAAATGCTGCAGAGGCCATACCACTGGCGCTGTCTGTTGCCAATCTCAACTTCGAGTCAAGAATCGTCTGAGCTCGTTCGACGCCTGCTTCAAGGTCCTGCCCTTCAAACAGATTCATGGTATAGGAGCCTCTTACTATACGTTCTGTGTTCCTGGCAACGGTGTTCAGAAAGAGATCCTTGCTCTGCGTCGTTGAATTTATAACTTTGTAGCGTTCACGCAGACCGTCATCGTTACTTTCATTGAGTATGGATAAAATCTTGAAGCGACCACCGTTATCCAAATTAAGCTCATAGTCGCCGCCGAGCTCCCAGTTATCCCGGTCAACATAGTCGTCTTCCCGTACCTGCAAAGTTTGTTCAGGCTTCACCTTCAAGTTTGTGGTCCAGCGATCTACATCAGCGTCTGAGTCATTCAGACCGTAAAGCGCATTAAACCTGGCACTGCTGCGATCATTGATCGCGTAATCCACATTCATCGACAGTTCGTAACCGGGCTGGTCCTGTATTCTCTCTTCTCTGACTAAATCGTTAGGTGAAAAATCTCCCAATATGCTGTTCTCTTTGGTCAAGGTGTATCTGTGGTTTGGCTCTGCCTTTGCGCTTAGTAAATAGTCAAGACTTTCCGCCTGACCACTGTAGGACAAGGCTCCCCCAGGGTTTGCTTCATGATCCCACGTATAAGCCGTCATAGCCTCGTAGGACAAGCTGGATGTTGACAGATCTTCGAACAGCACCACATTGATAACCTGGCCGCTGCCGCGAACATCCAGATCTCCCGAAGTGCCCCGAATAATCTCGATATAGTCCACCTGTCCTGCTGCGATTCGATTTAACTGGGTACTTGCCTGATTATTTTTACCCGCAGTACGTTTGCCGTTAATCAGGATCTGGTTGCCGCCACCGCCGTCGCCCAGTCCCCGCCTGCCCCCGGCGCCGCCACCGCCACTGCCGCGACTGTTTGATGGGCTACCTCTGACACCGCCAGGACCACTGCCCCCGCTTGATGCTGACATGCCAGGGATCCTGTCCAGCATGTCCTGGGCTGTGACAGGGGCATATTCAGCGAAATAATCTGCTTGATAGACCACGGTAGAGGTATCTTGCGCACTATCCTGGGCCTGCACCAAACCGGATAGCGTCGCGCTTACAGCCAGAGCAAGGATATTTGCTTTTCTTATCAAGGAATGACGAGTCATTAAATCACTTCCGCTAATTGAGGGTCTGCAAGGGTACTGCCACGTCTTGGTCCAGTCTGCCACAATCCGCCTGCTACATACTATTCAGCCGGAGCTGCCAGGTGTTCTCGTATTAAACACGCAGGTGTCTTGAAACGCAGCCTTTCGCGCCACAAAAGCAGACTTAACACAATAAATGGCGCCGCCGATACCGACGCCCCGATAATGCCGGAGCCTTGCTCATCCAGCAGGTTCCAGACGAACATACCCAGTGCTATCTG
>CAIRBI010000233.1 GCA_903876785.1 uncultured Gammaproteobacteria bacterium | reverse complement strand
TAGGTCCTTGTGTAGGTCCTTGTGTAAGTCCTTTGCTGCGGCGTGCAGTCTTGATCTGCGGCTAGAAACGTCGTTCCGTGTACCAGTTCACTTCGCGAGAAGTCTTTTCGATCTGATCGCAAATATCCAGGGTCAGGGCAAAAAGCGCCATGCGCACCAGTACGCCGTTGTCGGTCTGGCGGAAGATCGCCAGATTGGGGTGCTGGTTCAGGTCGTTGTCCAGTTCGTTGGCCTCGGCGCGCGAATCGCGGGGGAGGGGATGCATGATCACCGTCTTCGGCTGGCAATAGCGGGTATAGATGGCCTCGTTCAGACGGAAGCGGCCACGATACAGGTCGGCCTCCATCTTGGTGTCGAAGCGCTCTTCCTGAATGCGGGTGAGGTACACCGTGTCATTGCCGACCAGCCCCTTTTCCATGTCCACGGTCTCGATCACCGTATGACCATTGTGACGCAACTCTTCGACAATCTCGCCGGGCATGCGCAGCTCTGGCGGTGAGATCATCGTGAAGGTGATATGCGGATAGACCTGGATCAGCTGGGAAAGTGAGTGGACGGTGCGGCCATGTTTAAGGTCGCCAATCATGGCAATCTTCATGCCTTCGACGGCGATGCCGCTGCTGCCCAGCTCTTTGCGGATGGTGTAAAGATCCAGCAGGGCCTGGCTCGGATGTTCGTTGGGGCCATCGCCTGCATTGATGACTGGCACACGGCTGGCACGGGCGAATTCAGCGACGGAGCCGGATTCCGGATGGCGCATGACCATGATGTCGCTGTAACCACTGATGACCCGCGCCGTGTCGTAGAGCGATTCGCCCTTGGAGATGGAGGAGGTCTTCACGTCGGTGGTCTCGCGGACTTCGCCACCCAGCAGGTTGAAGGCACAGCCGAAACTGAGTCGTGTGCGCGTGCTGGGTTCGAAAAACAGGTTGCCGAGGATCGCACCGTCCAGCACCTTGGTCATCCGCTCGCGATGGGCATAGGGCACCATGCCATCGGCTACCTCGAAAATTCTCTCGACGTCTGCACGTTCGAACTGATTGACACTGAGGATGTGGGCGCCGGGGAAATGCATTTGTGTTGTTCTGCCAAGTGTTGATGTCGGGGCGAAATACTACTACTAATGCCCCGGGTGAAGGAATGCGCGGGGCGAAATATGCTATAAGGTGGGAGCGGGCCTTGCCCGCGATAAGTCTCACGCAAAGCAATCGCGAGCAAGGCTCGCTCCCACAAATCGAGTTCAATTTGAGCAATAGCATTTACTGGCACGACTACGAGACCTTCGGCGTCGATCCCCGCCGCGATCGTGCCGCGCAGTTTGCCGGAGTGCGCACGGACGAACAGCTCAACATCATCGGTGCGCCACTGGTGATTTACTGCAAACCCGCGCCGGACATGCTGCCGCATCCCGAGTCCTGTCTGATCACCGGCATCACGCCCCAGAAGGCAAGAGCGGAAGGTCTCCCCGAGGCCGAATTCATCCGCCGCATCCACGAAGAATTCTCCCGGCCGCAGAGCTGCGTTGCGGGCTACAACAGCCTGAGGTTCGATGACGAGGTGACCCGCCAGCTGCTCTACCGCAACTTCAGCGATCCCTACGAGCGCGAGTACAAGAACGGCAACTCGCGCTGGGACATCATCGACATGGTGCGCCTGTGTTGCGCCCTGCGGCCCGAAGGCATTGTCTGGCCAGTGAAGGAAGACGGTACGCCCGGGTTCCGGTTGGAGCACCTGACCGCCGCCAATGGCATCGTGCATGCCGACGCTCACGACGCGCTCTCCGATGTGCTGGCCACTATCGCACTGGCACGTCTGATCAAGGACAAGCAGCCGAAGCTCTACGACTACGTCTTTCAGTTGCGTGACAAGGCGCGCGTGCAGGAGCAGCTCGACATCATCAGCAAGAAGCCGGTGCTGCATGTCTCCTCCATGTACCCGTCTAGCCGGGGTTGTCTGGCACTGGTCGCGCCACTCACGAAACATCCGATCGACAAGAACGGCGTCATCGTCTATGACCTGCGCACCGATCCTGCCGAGTGGATGAGTCTTACAACGGAGGAGATTCGACATCGTCTGTACACCCGGCAGGATCAGCTGGCCGAGGGCGAGCTGCGGATTCCTCTGAAGGTCCTGCACATCAATCGCTGCCCCGTGGTGGCGCCTGCCAAAATGCTCGATGAGCGCCTCGCCCAGCGTTACGAGATCGATCTGCTCAAGGCGGAAGAGTACCGGCAGGTGCTTCTTGAGCACCCCGAGGTCATCGCCAGGGTCGCCTCGGCCTTTGACTCCAAGCCGGAGGCCGACACAGGCGGAGCGCCTGCGGATCCCGATTTCATGATTTACGGCGGCGGCTTCTTCGGCCAGGGCGACAAGAGGGCGATGGCGCAGATTCGTGCTTCGACTGCGCAGCAACTGGCCCAGTGGCAGCAACCGTTCGTGGACCCACGCCTCGACGAGATGTTGTTTCGCTACCGGGCGCGCAATTTCCCCGAGAGTCTGAATGCCGGAGAAACACTACGCTGGCAGGATTTTTGTCGACAACGCCTGTTGCGCCCGGCTGACGCGCCCGGAGCGGGTGTGCCGCTGAGTGTGTTTGTCAGCGAGCTTGCGCGGCTGCGCGAGCTGCATGCCGATGCCCCGACCGAGCGCCTGTTTGCAGAGTTGGAAAACTACGCCGCAGAGATCTCCACCCTGTGGGAGCGGGCCGTGCCCGCGATCTAGACATACACTGAACGCAATCGCGGGCACGGCCCGCTCCCACATGGAATTGCAACGAGAGTAAATCATGACAGACCCCAAGCCCGGACTTTCCAGCCTGCGCAAGGCGCTCGCGTTCATGCGCCCCTACAAGCTGCAGATGACGCTGGCCACCATCGCGCTGGTGTTCACCGCAGGCGTCACACTGGCGCTGGTGCAGTTTGTACAGGTGATCGTCGACGAGGGTTTCGTCAAAGCCTCCAGTGAGTCACTGGGGCTGGCCATCGCTGGGTTTCTGGTCGTGGCGGTAATTCAGGCCATGGGCACCTTCGCCCGCTTCTACTGGGTGTCCTGGCTGGGGGAGCGCGTGACTGCGGACATCCGCACCGCCGTCTTCTCGCATCTCATGACACTGCATCCGGGCTACTTCGAGGAAAACCTCAGCGGCGAGATCCAGTCGCGCATCACCACCGATACCACCTTGTTGCAGACGGTCATCGGTTCATCCGTGTCGGTGGCGCTGCGCAACTTCCTGATGCTGCTCGGCGGCACGGTGTTCCTGTTCATCACCAATCCGCGTCTCACCAGCATCGTGATGATCTGCATCCCGCTTGTGATCGGGCCTATCCTGATCTTCGGGCGCAAGGTGCGGCAGCTCTCGCGCAGCAGTCAGGACGAGATTGCCAACGTCGGTGCCTATGTCTCCGAGAGCATTCAGCACATCAAGACGGTGCAGGCCTACAACCATCAGACAGTGGACGTGCAATCCTTCTCCGGCCACGTCGAGAAGGCCTTCACCGTCGCGCTCGATCGCATCCGGTCGCGCTCCTTCCTGATTACGGTGGTCATCACGCTGGTGTTCAGCGCCGTGGCGGCGATGATCTGGGTGGGCGGGCAGGACGTCATAAGCGGGCGCATGTCGGCGGGAGAGCTGACTGCGTTCGTCGTGTATGCCGTCATCGTGGCCTCGGCGGTGGGAGCCATCAGTCAGGTCATCGGTGATCTGCAGCGGGCGGCTGGTGCGACCGAGCGGTTGATGGAGCTGCTGCATGCGCCCAGCAACATCGTCTCGCCGTCGCAGCCACAGTCTTATGTCGAGCCCTTCCGCGGCGAGATCGAACTGCAGGAGCTGCGCTTCTGCTATCCCTCGCGCCCCAACACCGCCGCGATCGATGGCCTGAGCCTGCACATCCGCGCAGGCAGCAGCGTGGCGCTGGTCGGACCTTCCGGCGCGGGCAAGTCGACGCTGTTCGACCTGCTGCTGCGCTTCTACGATCCCCAGCAAGGCCATGTATTGATCGACGGGCTCGACAATAGTCACGTCGACTTGCTGGCGCTGCGCAGCCACATCGCCATCGTCTCCCAGCAACCAGCGATGTTCACCGGCAATGTGCGGGAGAACATCCGTTATGGTCGCCCCGATGCCAGTGATGAACAGGTAATGGAGGCCGCGCAGGCGGCATTCGCCAGCGAGTTCATCGAGCAATTGCCGGAGGGCTACGACAGTTATCTGGGCGAATCCGGCATTCGTCTCTCCGGCGGGCAGCGCCAGCGTCTTGCCATCGCACGCGCCATTCTCAAGAACGCACCGATTCTTTTGCTGGACGAAGCCACCAGCGCGCTGGATGCGGAGAGCGAGCGCAAGGTGCAGATGGCTCTGGATGCGCTGATGCAGAATCGCACCACCATTGTGATCGCCCATCGTCTTGCGACAGTGATGAACGTGGACACCATCGTGGTGATGGATGCGGGACGCGTCGTCGCGCAGGGTACCCATCAGGAGCTGCTGATCAGCTGCCCGCTTTATGCCAATCTGGCCGAGCTGCAGTTTGCCGCGAACAGGCAAAATGAGTAGAATCGCCGCCATCATTCGGCGCATCGGGGCAGCACGAGCAGACCATGGATCAATTCAAGGACATCAGACCCTACCACGACGACGAGGTGCGCCCCGTTATTGACGGGCTGCTCGCCAATCCCGAATTTATCCGCAGCATTGCCGGATTCAGCTTTCCGAAAGTCTATCGATTCTTGCCTGCTCTCGTATGCTGGCTGACAAAGCGTAAACTCACCGCGCAGCTCGAACACGTCAACAGCGTCAAGAGCATGCAGGGCATCATCGCGCTGTACATGGATCAGATGATAGAGAAGACGGCGTCCAACCTCACACATTCGGGATTGGAAAATCTGTCACGCGAAAAACCCTGCCTGTTCATCAGCAATCATCGCGACATCGCCATGGACCCGGCCTTCGTGAACTACATGCTCTACCACGCAGGCTTCGAGACTGTCGACATCGCCATCGGCGACAATCTGCTCAAACGTCCGTTTGTCACTGATCTGATGCGGCTGAACAAGAGCTTCATCGTGCATCGCTCTCTGAAGGGTCGTGAGTTGCTGAAGTCCTCCAAGCAATTGTCCGAGTACATTCATCATTGCATCGAAACCAATCGCAGTGCGTGGATCGCGCAGCGAGAGGGGCGGGCAAAAGACGGCGTGGATCGCACGGATACCGCACTTCTGAAGATGCTCTCGCTGGCGAAGCGCGAGCTGGGTTTGCAGGAGTCGCTGAACTTTCTGCAAATCGTGCCGGTTGCCATTTCCTATGAATTTGATCCCTGCGATACGCTCAAGGCCGACGAGCTGTATCAGAAGGCCGAACTGGGCTCTTACCAGAAGGACGAGCAGAGCGACATCCACAGCATCGTTACTGGCATGATTGGCTTCAAGGGGCATGTGCATGTGAGTTTCGGCGTGCCGGTGCAGCTGACCAGTGACGCCGCCGAGGCTGCCGCCGCGCAGATCGATGCGCAGATCATCCACAACTACCTGCTGCAACCCACCAATTTCCTGGCGTTGGAGAAGCTGCGGGAGACTGATCCGGGCCGGGTGCCTCCGATCGCACTGCCACCGGACCTTGTCGTTCCAGTCAATCGTGAGAGTGCAGAGAAATTCGAAGCGCGGCTCGCAGGCGCCGACCCCAGGATCCGTTCCTACCTTCTGCAGATGTATGCCAATCCTGTCATCAGTCGCTTCGCCGCTGGCAACGCAGATCCCTTTGCCGAAAAGTTGAGGATTGATACGACTGAGCAATGAATTTGAATTTGGGGAAGTTAAAGTGACGCAGCCACTTGGAATCCCCACCGCCTATGGCATATTATCCGCCCCGGCCGACCGGCTCGACAGAGCGGGTAACGGACAGTAGGCAAGCAAGAAATCGGAGTGTAGCTCAGCCTGGTAGAGTGCTACGTTCGGGACGTAGAAGCCGGAGGTTCGAATCCTCTCACTCCGACCATCATCGCTTGTCGGGTACCACCCCTGCGGGTGTAGTTCAATGGTAGAACGAAAGCTTCCCAAGCTTTAGACGTGGGTTCGATCCCCACCACCCGCTCCATTTCTTTTTCCATGATCCAGTGTCCAGCGTCCAGCGCTATCTGGGCGTGCACAACTTCGTGAACAATTCGAAATAAGTCGGAAAGGTCTTCGACGTGCAGCCCGGATCATTGATCGTGATCGCGCTATCACCGAACGCTGCTAACGAGAAACACATGGCCATGCGGTGATCGTCGTAGGTATCGATGGCCGCCGGCTGAATCTTCAGCGGCGGCGTAATTTCGATGTAATCCTCGCCCTCTGTGACTACAGCACCGACCTTGCGTAATTCTGTCGCCATCGCGCTCAGGCGGTCAGTTTCCTTCACACGCCAGTTGAAGATGTTGCGGATCGCGGTCGGGCCTTTCGCAAACAGAGCGGTGGTGGCAATGGTCATGGCCGCATCGGGGATATGATTCAGGTCGACATCGACGCCACGCAATTCGCCACGGCTGACTTCGATCCAGGTATCGCCCCAGGTGACCTTCGCTCCCATCAATTCCAGCACTTCAGCAAAACGGGCGTCCCCCTGGACGCTTGCACTGCCTGTGCCGTGCACGCGCACGGTGCCACCGGCAATCGCCGCAGCGGCGAGGAAGTAAGATGCTGAAGAAGCATCGCCTTCCACCATCATGGTGCCGGGTGACACATAGCGCTGTCCGGCTTTGATGACGAAGCGCTGATAGTCGTGGTTTTCGACCTGCACTCCGAACTTCGCCATCACATCCAAGGTGATGAGGATGTAGGGTTTCGACACGAGTTCCCCCACTACCACGATCTTCAGATCACTGCTGCAGAATGGCGCCGCCATCAGCATGGCGGTGAGAAACTGGCTGGAGATGTTGCCCTTGATGCTGACCTGGCCGCCGCGCAGACCGTGGCCGCGGATGCGCAGAGGCGGGTAGCCCTCATTGCCCAGATAGTCGATGGTGGCGCCGCAGGCGCGCAGACAGTCGACAAGATCGCCGATCGGACGTTCGTACATGCGGGGCTCGCCCTTGAGCGTGAAATCGCCCTCACCGGCACACAGCATCGCGCACAGGGGGCGCATGGCGGTGCCCGCGTTACCGAGGAATATCTCCAGGGCACCTTCGAAATTCAGTGGTCCGCCGCGGCCCTGCAGCGTGCAGGTGCTCTTGTCGGCGCTCAGGGTGTATGGCACACCGAGTGCCTTCAGCGAATTGAGCATGTGCCGCACGTCGTCGCTGTCCAGCAGATTGCTGATATGCGTCTCGCCCTGTGCGACTGCTGCCAGCAACAGAATGCGATTCGACAGGCTCTTGGAGCCGGGCAGGGTGACATCACCATTGATGGATTGGAGGGGGGCGAGAGTCAGGGATTCCATTTTTATTCCGATGTATTTATGTGCATGTGGGAGCGTACCCAAAGGGCATAAAGGCCTGCCCGCGATAAGATTCTTAGCGTGACAAACCCCATCGCGGGCAGGCCCGCTCCCACAGTTCGAGGATTACAGCTTTTCTTTGGCCTTGGCGACGCGCTTCTCGCAATTCTTGCGCGTGGCGCTGTCCATGGGGCCGATGCACAGCAACTGCATTTCGAGGTCGCTGACCAACTGTGCGCCGCTCTTGTTGCCGCCTTTGCCGAAGCTGCTTTTGAGCTGCTTCAATTGCACCTGCAGGCGCAAAGGTTTGTCGGCGTCGGGTGAATCGATGCTGGCATGGATCTCGGCGGCGATGCACAACTCGCGCGCCTTGTCCTCGTTGTCCTTGGATTGCTTCTTGAGCAGACGCGCATCCGCTCCGCCGTGGGCGATGCTGTGGAAGCGCTGTTCCAGCGTCTGTTCCTGCATGACGTCGGCGAGTCTGCCCAATGTGCGCCATTGCTCTTCGAGGGCGTCAGCATCGTCTGCGACATTCTTGCCAGCCAGCACGTCGGCTTCGAGTTTCTCGCAGAATTCCGCCTTGGTTCGGACCTGGCCGATCAGCTGCAGGCTCTTCTTGTCCGGTGCCGCGCGCAGTTTGGCGTCATAGGTATTGCTGAGCTTTTCGAACTGCTCCAGCAAGGTTTTTTTCTCTTGCTTCATGTCCGGTGTCAGCATGTTGAAGAAGGCATCCTTCAACTCGGTGAACAGCCTGCGGGACTGTGCAAGTTCCTCGCTGCTCTGGCCGACCAGATCGCTGATTTTTTTCAGCTGATCGCGCGCTGCGGCAACCGCTGGATTGAGTGGTGGTCTTGCTCGACCAGCAGCGCTGCCGGCGTTGGCAGAGGCACTATTTGCAGGGGCGCCCGGAGCCCCGGAGCGAGCCGGTCGGCTGGACGGTCTGTCCGCCGCAGGTTCGGTGCTGCGCTTGCTGAAAATCTTGTCGCAAGCGGCGCGGAAGGCGTTCCAGTGAGTGCGATCATCCTTGTAAGGGGAGGGGCCGATGCCTTTCCACAAAGCCTGCAGTTTCTTCGCCTCAGCCATCGCCTCCTGGACATTTTCAATCGTATCCAGTTGCTCCGCCTGTGCAATCAACTCCAGCTTGCGAGTGGCGTTGGATTGCAGCGATTTGCGCTTGAATAGACGCAGCGCGGTGACCACGGTGTTCAAACGTTTCTGTAGTTTCTTGATCTTGGCCTGTTCGACTGGCGCAAACAGTTTCCAGTCTTCCAGCGCCTTGGACTCGATCTTGTTCAAATTGGCGATATTGATATTTTCGGCGGTCAGCGTCGGCAGCAACTCTTCGAGTTGAGCGCAGATATTGTTGCGCTCTTCCAGATTGCTGTGCAGCTTGGTCTTGCGTTCCTTGAAGTAATCCTTGCAGGGCTCGAAGGCCTTGTGGGCGAGGTCATTGAACTCATTCCACAGCGCGTCGTTGTGCAGTGAATGCCCGAGTTTTTTCCATTCATCCTGCAATGTCTTGATGCGTTTGGCTTTGTCGGCCGCGTGCAGCTGACCATCGATCAGCGCCTGCATGGCCACAATCAGTTCTTTCTTCTTCTCGGTGGCCGCGAAGTTTTTCCAGTCAGTCAGTTCCTTGATGCGGGCCTTGTAGGGTGACACGCGATCCTGCAATTCTTTCTTCAGGTCGTCGTCGGCATTCTTGATCGCCCCCTGCACTTTGTCCCACAGGCGCTGCGCATCGTTGACCTGCCCCTGCTCCACGTGTTGTTCGAGCGCGGCGATATTGGCCAGAGAATCCTTGTGAAGTTTTTCCTGATAGGCGCGATTTTTCTCGCTCAGGCGTTGTGCCTGCTGCGTCATTTCGACACAGCTCTCGAAGAGTACGCTGTGAGGCAGGCTCTCCGGCCAGGCGTCTTTGGCGAACAGCTTGTGCAGGCGTTGTCCGGCCTTGGCGATGCCCGTGGTGTTTTTGGCAGTGAGCGCCGTCAGCTCGCCCTTCAGTGTGATCAGATCGCCGGCCTTGGCTTCGAGGGAGTGGAATACGGTAATGCACTTTTCGCCCATGGCCAGCAATTCGCGAGCCTCGCTGAGCAGTTCGGCCGGTTCGGCGTTGCTGCGCTGCGCGTAGAGTGCAGCGAGCGCATGTGCCTGTTGCTGCACGACAATAATCTGTTCTTCCGTCAGCGGAGCCTGCAATGCTGCAAGGCAAGCGCTGGCGCTGGAGCACGCCGCAGCCAGGCTCTCGAAACTCTGTTGCTGCAGGGCCTGTTGTTGTTGCTCCGCCTGATGTTCGGCGATTTTTGCGCGCAGATTGTTGCAGGCCGCCGCGAAGCGCTGTTGCTGCGCTTCGTCAACGATCTCGCTCACTTCCTGCCACTGGCTGACACGATAGTCGAATTGCGCCTGGGTCAGGCCGCCAATGACTTTTTCGGCGAGAGTCTCCAGCGTGGCACAAATTTCATTGGCCAGATTCTGCTCTGCCGCCTGGCGGGCCTGAGCGTCTTGCAACTGTTGCAGGGTTTCCTTGCAGTATTTGTAGACCGTCTTGTCCTTGTGGCGGACGAGAGTGCTCAGCTTTTCCAGCAGTTCGGGCGTCGTGACACTGAGCGCGGCAGCGTTGCGTACGGTATGGTTGTTGGAGTGGGCAGCGATGTTCAGCAGAGTCTCTTCTTCGACAGCATGTTCTTCGGTGAGGCGGTTGAGCGTGGCAAGCCCTGTCTCGTCGCATCCGCAATCGTGCAGGACGGCAAGCAGAGTCTGTACCTCGGTCATCTCCAGCATCAGGGCGATGCACTCGGCAGTGGACAGCG
>CAIRBI010000232.1 GCA_903876785.1 uncultured Gammaproteobacteria bacterium | reverse complement strand
GTCCATCAGGGTGGGCTCTGGGAATTTCCTGGCGGCAAGTGCGAGCCCGGCGAGCGCGTCGAAGACGCTCTGCGCCGGGAACTGCATGAGGAATTGGGAATCACGGTGCTGCGTCAGCAGCCTCTGTGTCTGATCCGCCATAATTACGGTGACAAGGAAGTCCTGCTCGATGTCCACAGAGTCGACCGGTTCGCCGGTATGCCGGTTGGGCGGGAAGGACAGCCGATCCGCTGGGTCAACGTCGATTCGCTGGAGCCCACGCAGTTTCCCGCCGCCAACCTTCCCATCATCCAGCGTCTGCGGTTGCCACGGATGGTTGCCATTACCGGAGCAGCCCGCAGCGAGCAGGACTTCTTCGACCGCTTCACGCGATTGCTTGAACAGTCGCCCTCTCTGGTTCAGTTGCGTTGCCCGGAACTGGATAAGGCCGCTTTGCTGGAGAGAGCGATGCGTTGCATGACACTTTGCCGGCGTCACGGTGTCCGTCTGCAGCTTAACGCTGATCCGTCGGTGATTGTCGGTTTGGACGTGGATGGCCTGCATGTCAATGCTCGCTCTTTGATGACGCTGCAGCAGCGACCTGTAGCTGACTCTCAGCTATTCAGCGCCTCCTGTCATGATCTTGCGGAGTTGCAGCAAGCCGAGGCGCTGCGGGCCGATTTCGTCTACCTTTCTCCCGTCGCGGCGACTGCCTCTCACCCCGGACAGGCCGTGCTCGGGTGGCAGACATTCAGCGCTCTGGCCGCTGCTGTGCGTGTGCCGATTTTCGCCCTTGGCGGCCTTGACGTGCTGGATTTGGATTCTGCGCTGGAGCATGGAGCTGCAGGGATTGCCGGAATTTCGGCGTTCTGGCCTCTAGAGTGTGAGTCAAGTCACCGCTTTATCCGGTAATGGCTTGAATTTATTAGCTTTAGGCGCATAATCCTAAGCGCAACCACCCACCAGCAAGGGACAAGGCAATGATTGCAGGCATTATCAGGACGCTTCTATCGAGGAACTTCCGTTTGGAGGTGCCGCCCCGCCGCTCGCGCTATAACGCTGGGTTTCGCAGGAGCCTGATGATTGTCCTGATGCTGTCAGTCTGCAGGACAGCTCTCGGAGATCAGGCGGCCATGGTGGATCAGGCTGTTCTGGTTGAGGCGAGCCCCAAGGCGGGCGAGCCTGCCTCCCGAGCCACTTACAGGACCAGTGATGGTTGGTCGGTCACCAGCCCCACGTACATAGACACCGTGGTGATGGTGTTCGATTTTGGAACCGTCCGATCAGTCAGTCAGGCCATCGTCAACTTGCCGGTGGAGAAGGTTTTTCCCCGCAACGGTGTTGCTCCGATGAAGTTGTTTGCATTTGCAGATGATGGAGCCATCGACCTGTTCGATTACGCCGCTGGCGGCGTCCGCCCTGCGGTTGAATTCGATGCGGTAGTAGCCTCAAGAGCAAACGATGCCTCGACGCTGAGCTTGGATGTCACCAGTGTGGTGAACGCGATCCTTCCGCAGAGCCGATTTGTCGGAATTCGCGTTCAGAGCAGTGCTGTGCCTGCAGATGTAAAACCTGGCTTCCCGGCGTGGACAGGCGTGAAATTTCGTCCCCTCTACAGCATGAATTTTTCCACTGGAACCCCGGCTCCGCTTCCAGTCGATCGCCCTCGCTTCGATGGTTTGACTTTGTCTGTTCCAGGGCTGAGTGCGCCCGGCGTTGGCGCCTTCAATGTGGTGATGACGCTGGCCGATCTGGAAAGCTCGCAGTTTGTGCTGCGTTCTGCCTCCGACGTCACCCCCCCCGGAAGTATCAGTATCCCCGGGCGCAGGGGGATGAGTCTGCTGGATTGCGCCGCGTTCACAGCACCTCCGGGCTCACAGACCCTGACTCCCGGTGCACCGGCCTTCACGCCCAGCACAGGGGTACTGGACGTCCCTTCCGTAATCTTCAGTGGGCGTGAATATAGCATCAGATTGCAGCTGCTCGCAGGTAGCAACCCGATGCGGTTCAACACGCTGTCGTTCACCGAGGTGCCTGCC
>CAIRBI010000231.1 GCA_903876785.1 uncultured Gammaproteobacteria bacterium | reverse complement strand
CGGGTTCAGCACCTTCCAATCCAGCCCCGGCAGCGGACGGCCGACGCTGCAACTGTCCAGCCGTTCGTTGCAACGCACCTGGCAGATGGTCGGGCCGCTCTCCGTCATGCCATAGGCGTTGAGAAGCGTCAGCCCGAAGAGCTGCTCGGTCTCCTGCTTGATAGTCGGGTCCAGCGGCGCTCCACCGGAGTAGATGAAACGCAGGCGGGGCATTTGCGCAGGTCCGATTCCCTGCGCGCGCGTGTACTCGATCAGCTTCGCATAGGAGGTCGGCACGCCGAACATGCCGGTGATCTGCTGATCTGCCAGAGTCTGCAGCGTGCCTGCCGCGTCAAAGCGATCCGCCAGCACCAGTTCGGCGCCGACGTACAAGGACGCCAGAAACACCGCCGACAGGCCGAACACATGAGAAATAGGCAATACGCAGTAGATGCGATCCTGCGCACACATGCCTCGCAAGACACTGGTAACGGCCGAGACAAAGAGAATATTGCGATGGGTGAGCATGACGCCCTTGGGATCACCGGTGGTGCCCGTCGTGTAGATCATGGTGCAGACGCGCTCCTGCGTCGGCAACGCGGCATCTGCTTTGGTTGAAAGTGCCTCTGCACTGCCCGGCACCATTCCGAGCCTGGCGCCGTGCAGCGCAATCACGCTGCCGCCACCTTGTGCCAGCCCCTGCCAGTGCGCCTCCGCCGCTTTGGAATCGAGAAAGCACACCGTGAGCCGTGGTTCACAATGGCTGCTGATGCGCGCGATTTCCGGCACGGCCAGACGGGCGTTGACAACCACGCTGACGGCGTCGAGTTCACTGAGCGCGAGGACACAGACGATAAGCGCCACGCAATTCTCATTGATCATGAGCACCCGGTCACCGGCGCCCACGCCCTGCCCACGCAGCACGTCCATAGCATGTTCTACGCGCTCGACCAGCTCCCGGAAGGTACACACCTGTCCGAGATGATCACGCGCAGCGATCTTGTCGGGGCGTTCCTGACACCATCGATAGAGTGGGGAACTGATACGCTGAGGGAGATTGCTGATGAGCTGGCCGATCGATTGACCCAGCAGGGCGACATCGTTAGATTGCATACTTTTTCCGCGCTAGGGTGTCCATCATGAAAGCGTTGCTGCTGTCCGCTTACGACGCCGAGAGTCACCGACTGTGGCGCCACAATCTGCAGGCCATGTTTCCGCTGATCCAGTGGCATGAGCTGACGCTGCCGGCCCGCTATTTCCCCTGGCGTGTGCGCGGCAACAGTTTGAGCTGGGCATTTAACCATCGCGCCACGCTGACTGACAACTACGACTTCCTGCTGACCACTTCGATGACAGACCTCTCCGCGTTGAGAGGATTTGTCCCTGCGCTGGCCCGTTTGCCGACCGCCGTTTACTGCCACGAAAACCAGTTCGCCTACCCGGTCAATCCCGATCCGCGCGCTCCCAGGCCCAACCCGGTCGAGCCACAGATGCTCAGTCTCTACACCGCCCTGTGCGCGGACCAGCTGGTCTTCAACAGCGCCTATAATCGCGAGACTTTTCTGCAGGGTGTCGCCGAGTTG
>CAIRBI010000230.1 GCA_903876785.1 uncultured Gammaproteobacteria bacterium | reverse complement strand
GGTGGCAATGACGCGCACATCCAGAGAGATGGTCTTGCGGCCGCCGACGCGCTCGACTTCGCGCTCCTGCAGCACGCGCAGAATCTTGGCCTGCAGGCCGATGTCCATCTCGGAGATTTCGTCCAGCAGAATGGTGCCGCCGTCGGCCTGTTCGAACTTGCCCTGGCTGCTGTTATAGGCCCCGGTGAAGGCGCCCTTTTCGTGCCCGAACAGTGTGGCTTCCAGCATGTTCTCGGGAATCGCCGCACAGTTGATGGCGACGAAAGTCTTGTCGGAGCGCGGCGACTGCAGGTGAATGTAACGCGCCAGCACTTCCTTGCCGGTGCCGCTCTCGCCGGAGATCAGCACGGTGGCATCGGACACGGCGACCTTGCGCGCCATGGCGAGCAGATTCTTGCTGGATGCTTCTTCGGCAATCGGCTCTACGTCCGTGCCGCGCACCGGAGCGGCGACATACTGACGCACGGCGTCCACCAGAGTCTGCGGGTCGAAGGGCTTGACGAGATAGTCCACCGCTCCGTTGCGCATGGCTTCCACGGAGCGGCTGATGCTGCCGTAAGCCGTGATCAGCAACACCGGCAACAGCGGCGCCAGCACGCGGATGCGTTGCAGCAACTCGTGGCCGTCCATGCCGCCCATATTGACGTCGGAGACCAGCATGTCGATGTCTCGAGTTGCGAACAGCTCCAGCGCCTCCTCGGCAGAACGGGCCGGAATGACGCGAAAACCGCCCAGTTCCAGCGTGTCGCACAAGGCCTCACGCAGGTCCCAATCGTCTTCCGCCACCAGTATTGTTGCCTTGCTCATATTGACCTCGTCCTATGCATTTACGAATTTGAAATTTGTGGGAGCCTGCCTCGCAGGCGATGGAACACCATCGCGAGCAGGCTCGCTCCCACAGGTCGGTGGTGGAACACTCTCCACATCCGGCAGCCAAGGCAGCAAGAACCCGGCACAAGTGCCACTCGGTGCACCACTGGCATTGCCCTCGTCACCCGCCTGCCGTGATTCGATGAAGAACTGCCCCTGATGCGCCTTGGCCACCACTTGGGCGACTGCCAGCCCGAGGCCGGTGCCCTGCGGGCGCGTCGTGAAAAAGGGCTCGGTGATCTGTTCCAGCAGCGTGGCGCTGATGCCAGGGCCGCTGTCGCGCACGTAGACCCGCAGATAGTCTTCGCCCTGCGAGCCGGTGACGCGCTCGGCACCAATCTGCAATGCACCGCCATGCAGGCCTGGCTGTTGGCCCGCCTGCAGCGCGTTCTCGATCAAGTTGAGCAGCGCACCGATCAGCGACTCGCGGTTGCAGCGGATGGCGACAGGACCTGCGTCGTTGCGCCACTCACAGCTGAAGCTGCCGCGCAGTACCACTTCGGCGGCGATGTTGAGTTCTTCCAGCAGGGTCTGCACGTTGATCAGCTCGTCGAGCACGGTGTCGCCGCGCGCGAAGATCAGCATGTCCTTCACCTGCCGCTCCATGTTGTGCAGGCGCGACATCAGCTTGCTGCGGAATTTCTCACTCTGCTCGCCGGTGAGTTGCGGGTTGTCGAGTTGCCCGGCATAGAGCATGGCGGCGGAGAGCGGTGTGCGAATCTGGTGGGCCAGTGAGGACACCATCTTGCCCATGGCGGAGAGGCGCTGATGGCGGCTCAGGTGCTGCTGCAGGCGGCGGGTTTCAGTCTGGTCGGTAAGCAGGATGATCTGGCCGGGTTCATCGTCAAGCGAACGGGTGGCGAGGCTGACGCGGCGGCCGCTCTTGAGGGAAATCTCGTGACCATCGTCCATGCGCGGGGCGAAACGCTCGCGGATGATGTCGCGCCAGAACTGGCTCTTCAGCGGTTCGCCAAGCAGTTCCGCGGCGGCCGCATTGCAGTCGCTCACCTGACCATGGCTGTTCAGCACCACCACGCCTCCGGGCAGCAGTTGCAGCAGATTCTCCAGGCGGCTGGCGATGCGTTCCTTTTCCGATATCTCGGCTAGACGCTGGCGGTTGGCGAGCTCCACCTCGTGCGTCAGTTGTTCGACGCGGCCCTGCAGGGTCTGGTAGGCGGAACTGAGTTCTGTCGAGAGTTCACTGAAGGCGCGGAAGGCAAGCTGCAGCGCATCGGGGTTGGTGAGCTCGAGGCCGCCCTCGGGCCAAAGCTCCTCGACGTCGCGGTCTGTCCTGACTGACTGGGCTGCTGCCGACATGCTGACTCCGTGGTGAATACAATGCGCCAGACGAAAGTGGCGCTTTGTTCACGGCAGAGCAATCTCTATGCCAGCAAAATTATTCCCTTTCTTTCAATACGTTAGAAATCCAGAATTTGGCGGGGCTGCGAAGAAGGTCAAGATTTTGACGGCCTGTGGAGGACCCTGTGGGAGCGGGCCTGCCCGCGATAAATCGCGTCGCACACTTTATCGCGGGCAGGCCCGC
>CAIRBI010000229.1 GCA_903876785.1 uncultured Gammaproteobacteria bacterium | reverse complement strand
CAGGAGTTTCTGCAGGAAGTGAAGCAGCTACTGACGCCCGATGGCGTGCTGGTGGCCAATACCTTCTCCACCAGCAATCTGTACTCCCATGAGTCAGTCACCTATACCAGCGTCTTCGGTGAGTTTTTCAACTTCAAGATGTCGGGTTCGGGCAACCGCGTGATCATCGCCCAGCAGAAGCCGTTGCCGGATCAGGGGCAGCTAAGCCAGACGGCTCAGGCGCTTTACGAACCGCTGAAGGTATACGGTGTGGATATCCTGGAATTTCCCGTGCGCCTGAGCACCAAGCCGGACTGGGATGAAAGCCTGCGCATCTTGACGGACCAGTTTTCCCCTGCGAATCTGCTGGGGCAATAGCGTTATTTCGTGGCTTTGTGGGTGGCATTGGGTGTGGCGTTGAATTCCATCTGGAAGCCGTTCTTCAGATAATCGAAGAGCGTGGACAGGAAGAAAATCACGCCCCCCATCTCCATTCCTTCTTCGACAGGCGTCCACAGATTGTAGGCCAGGGTGTCCAATTCGTCGTTGTAGAGGAACGGCTCCGTGGCCAGCTCCACGCCGATCGCCCCGCCGACAAAGATCGCTCCCGCCATCATGAATCGGACGGCAGTCGCGCTCGGCAGGCTGGAAAGAAATTTCACGTACAGCAGCGCCACCCCTACCGCAACCACCAATCCCGGCACGGCCCACGACATCTCGATGACGCTGTTGAGCGTCTCGTGAAAGCCTGCAATCTCATCGACGGACATGAACGTGAAACCGGCACCGAGCCCGGCCCAGTAAGGCGCGTTGGTGTCGCCAGCATGTTGCTTCAGGCGGTAGATGAAGAAAAGCACAACGGCAACCAGCAACAGCACGCCGGATGAGAACCAGGTCGGGATGCTTTCCTCTTCATCCACATCGAACAACTCGCGCAGCATCCATGGCAATTCGATCCAGCGATAGTGACAGATCGTCAAAGCAATATGGACCAACAGCAGTATCACGCAGGTTGCGATCAATACCTTGAGCAGGTATCTGGTCGGGAACAGAATGTTCAGACTGTTGGGTTTAGCCATGGTCGCTATCCTGCGGTGCCAGAGGTATCACAAAGGGTGAGGGTGCGCCGGCATTATAGTCTGGCACGCGCAGCACTGCCCAGCGCGCCAATCATCCAGCAAATATAGATTGTCCACACATCGTGTGACACAAAGTGTGCTCCCCGCAACTGTTGTGCCACGCCGAACACCAGGCCCGTCGCCATTACTGCTGCCAGCACTTGCCACTGGCGGGCAGGAAAGTGACGTCTCGCCAGAAAGAACAACCCCAACCAGCAGTAGGCACCACTGGCGTGCCCGGCGGGAAAGCAGCGACCAGGCTCCTGATTGGTCGGCACGCTCTCGAACAGCGAGACATAGAGTTTGTCGCCCCCATAGCGAGTCAGGTCCCACGGGCAATCGACGCCAGTCGTTTCCTTCAGGATGTTCACAATGGCGACAGCAATCAGCGCCGTCACCAGCACATAGATCAAGTCGCCTCGATACGCTCGCAGTGGCGTCATGACAAACGACAGCGCAATGGCCAGCACTGCGGCCAGAAGGACGATGCCGACGAGATTGCGACCCTGATCATGGATCAGATTATTGGTGATCCAGGCGTCCTGCAGCTGCCAGCTGCCGCCCTGCAGCCGATACAGCCAGTCGGCGATGACCAGGTCGCCACCGGCCAACTCCAAAACGGCCAATGCCGCCAGAAAAGCCAGGGAGGGCAATAGATACAGATTTCGGACTTCCAATGTGGTCAAGCGCATATACCTTGTGGGGGGGAGTGGGGTTACATGTAGGGCGACAGCAATTAAGGACTTAAGCATCTCTTAATCGCTCGCGGGCAGAATGCTCTCAAAGTCCATGACTACACTCAACAGGAATTCGCGTATGAACCAAGTGATGCAGACAGTTTCTGCTCCTGTTGCCGCAGTTGCGCCAGACATTCAAACCCGCAGCAGTGCGCTGGCGATTGTGGCGGTGTCTGTCTTGTTTACGCTGGTCTACAACCTCGCTTTCTTCCGCAATACTCTCGACCAGTATCCGCTCAATGGCGGCAATGCCGCGTTCCTGTTGTCGCTCGTGGTGTTGCTGACAAGCGTCACGGCACTGGTCTTCGCGCTGATCCTCACGAAATGGACGCTCAAGCCCGTGCTGATGCTGGTCTTTCCGCTCGCCGCCGGCGCCAGCTATTTCATGAACAACTACAACATCGTGATCGATTCGGTGATGATCCAGAATGTCCTGGCCACCGATTCGCGCGAGACCACGGACCTTTTCAGCTTTGAATTGCT
>CAIRBI010000228.1 GCA_903876785.1 uncultured Gammaproteobacteria bacterium | reverse complement strand
TCGATACGGTCCAGCAGAATGTCACGCTTCTCCACTCCAAACTGTTCCATGGTGCTGTAATAAGCGGTCTGGCACCCGACGAGTGCGGTCAGGGCAGATATCAGCAGGAGCTTTTTCATGGGCCTTTTCCCTATTCCTTGATGGCATTGACGATGACGATCCGGCGCCTTAATTCTCAGGACTGCGATGCAGGCATGCAAGCAGTATTTCTCTACCTCTGCTGTGGGAGCGGGCCTCGCCCGCGATGGCCTTCGTGTGGGAGTGGGCCTCGCCCGCGATGTCCAAAACGGGTAAGCTGGCACCTGTAAATCAGCGGCAGCAGGAGCAGTACCGCCCACACATGAAGGGATTCGACAACCGGCACTGCGTCTTGGTGAATTTGTTGAGCCTCCCAACTCTGAAGAAATTGCTGCTGCAGACTTTGTTGCGAACAGCATTGCTGCAATCATTGCTGCTGATCGCGGGCACGGCACTGGCCCAGAGCGGCAACCTGCCGGACTACGAGCGCAGTGCGTGGCGCCACTGGGAAGACTTTGACGGCGACTGCCAGAACACCCGCCAGGAATTGCTGATCAGCCAGTCGCTGATTACCGTGTCCTTTACCAGCACCAGAGCCTGCACAGTGGCCCTCGGACAATGGCTCGACCCCTACACCGGCAGCACTTTCAGCAAGGCCAGCGATGTCGATATCGATCACGTCATCCCGTTGCAATACACTCACGATCACGGCGGCGCGCAGTGGTCACCGCTGCTCAAGAAACTTTTCGCCAATGACCCGGACAACCTGTTGATCGTTGACGATGGCGAGAACCAGCGCAAAGGTGCCAAGGGGCCCGCTCAATACCTGCCGCGCCTGCAGTACCGCTGTGAATATGTTCGACGCTGGCAACAACTGGCGGAAAAATATGAGTTGCAGCTGGCACGCCAGGATCTGCAGACGCTGACGCGCATTACGCGCGACTGTGCAACCTGAACAGGACGGACGCTTGAATCCACTCTTTGACCCCATCAACAATTTTTTCGGATTCATTCAACCCATCTCCGATGCCGTGTGGAATTTCCCCACACAATTCCTCTGGTACTCACAACTGCCGGTGCTCGGCAAACTCTCCTTTGCGGTGGCACTGCTGCTCGGCACCGGTGTCTACTTCACGTTCAAAACCCGAGCAGTGCAGCGCCTGTGTTTCGGGCGCGCAGTCAGGATCATGCGGCGGCGGCAGCATTCTCTCGTCGGCATCAGCCCGCTGGGTTCCTTCATGCTTGGCCTGGCCATGCGGGTTGGGCCGGGCAATGTGGTAGGAGTCACCGGAGCGATCAGCGTCGGCGGGCCGGGAGCTCTGTTCTGGATGTGGGTTGCCGCACTCTTCGGCATGGCCACCGCCTTCATGGAGTCGGTGCTCGCGCAGCTCTTCAAGGAGCAGAAGAATGACGAATATGTGGGCGGGCTGCCGTTCTATGGCCGCAGCATAATGGGCGGAAGGCGCTTCGTCGGTGTGTTTCTGTCGCTGGCCTTTATCGTCTACGCCCTCTTCAACGTGCCGGCGCAGACTTTCAACGTCTTTACAGCTGTCGGCATGATCGCGGACACCCTCACCGGCACCACCTCGGGACGCCAGTCCGGGCTCTACTACGGCATCGCTCTGGTACTGGTGTGCAGCTGCGCCTATCTGATCCTCGGCGGCATCCGCCGCGTCATCGCCTGGACCAATGTGCTGGTGCCGGTAATGGCGGTAGTGTTCTGCGGGCTCTCACTGCTGATCATCCTGACCAATCTGTCTCTGCTGCCTTGGTTTCTCGAAGCAGTGGTGGGCGGCGCCTTCGCACCGGAGGCATTGTTTGGTGGCGCCCTCGGTGTCGCCCTGGCCGAGGGAGTCCGGCGCGGACTGATGTCCAACGAGGCCGGACAGGGCACCATCACCATGGCGGCGGCCGTCGCCGCCAACGATCATCCATGTGAGCAGGGTTTCGTGCAGGCCTTTGGGGTTTTCATCGACACCCTGGTCATCTGCACAATGACCGGCTTCATCGTGGTCATGGCGCATCTGTGGAGTGATACGGCCAGCCAGGCGGAGTGGGCTGCCGCCAGCGCCTCCCGGCTCGGCGTCTATCTCGACTCCGTGCGGTCGCTGGTTCCGCCTGCACTAGGTGCTGCAGTCATCGTCGTGCTGAGTATCTGCTACTGTCTGTTCGCATTCACGACTCTGCTGGGCATGATCTCCTTCGCCGAAATCTCCGCCAATTTCATTTCGCGGGCACCGCGTTTCATTCTGCTGATCCGCGTCCTCGGTTCGCTGGTGTTCGTCCCGTTCGGAGCGCTGACTGTACTGGCCGGTCTGGAGCTGGGAAACCTCTGGGCGATCACCGACCTCACCAACATCATCATGGTTGTGCTGAACATTCCGATTCTGTTGCTGGGAGCGCCGCTGGTGTATAAAGCACTTGACCACTATCTCAGCACTGCATTGGACAAAACATGACAACACCCACTACCCCGCAGGCAAGAACACCGACCGCTCTCCACGCGCTGCTGTGTTTTGGCGGCAACTTCCTGATGATCTCCACTGGCCTGTTCGTGTTTGCGATCAGCCTGCACATCGTACTGTTCTTCTGCCTGTTGTGGACCGGCCTGCATGCCTGGCTGCTGGGCTACAACTTCCTGGCCGTGCGCAGCATGATGAATACCGGCATCAGCAACGCCCTGCCAGCCATCTACATCTTCATTCTCATTGGTATGGTAATCGCCGCCTTCATGCAGAGCGGCACAGTGGCGGCACTGATCTATCACGGCTTGAATCTGCTCAGCCCCGGTTTCTTTCTCGCCGCCGGCCTGATCCTGTGCAGCCTGATGTCTGTGGCAACTGGCACCTCGTGGGGTACCGCGGGCACATTGGGAGTCGTGCTGATCGGCATCGGCTCGGCCATGCAGATTCCACTGCCGATCGTCGCGGGCATGGTCGTCGCCGGGGCCACCTTCGGCGACAAGCTCTCACCCGTCTCGGACACCACCAACCTGGCCGCGATGAGCGCGCACACCAACCTCTACCGGCACATCGGGTCGATGCTCTACACGACAGTGCCCAGCTTCGCGGTGACACTGCTGATCTTGCTGATGCTGGGCTCGATGTTCAGCGCGAATCAACTGCCAACTGACACCATTGCGGAAATGCAGCAGGCGCTTGAGACTCACTTCTCACTGGGCCTGCTGGCAACATTGCTGCCCCTGCTGGTGATGCTCATGCTGAGCCTGCGACGCGTGTCGGCGGAGATCAGCATGAGCGCCAGCATCCTGACCGCAGTGGCCGTCGCCGTCCTCTATCAGGACCGTGCACTGGTGGACGTGCTCAACAGCCTGTGGAGCAACGTGCCTGGCGATACTGGAATTGCCAGTCTGGATGATCTGCTCGGGCGGGGGGGCATCCTCAGCATGAGCTGGACACTCCTGCTCTCTCTGATGGCGCTCGCGCTGGGGGGCATTCTCTTCAACGCGGGCTTCCTGCAGGCGCTGCTTGCCGACATCATTGCGCGCGTGCAGCGGACGACGACACTCGTCGCGACGACAATCGGCTCCGGAATTATCGGCAACATCGGCATGGGCGAGGCTTACATCAGCATCATTCTGAGCTGTCAGCTGTTCGGGAAGGCGTATGACGAGAAGGGAATCGACCGAGCCGTGCTGTCGCGCTCAGTTGAAGAGGGGGCCACCATGAGTACGGGGCTGATCCCGTGGACCACGGCGGGCGCCTTCTACGCCGCAACGTTGGGCGTACCGGTGCTGGAGTACGCGCCGTATGCGTTTTTGAACTATCTCAATCCACTGATCTCGATAGGCATGACGGCCCTGGGGATAGGGCTGCTGCGCAGCCCCAGACGCTAGTGTGGGAGCGTGCCTGCACGCGATTGCACGCGATAGACTCTGGCACAAATCGCGTGCAGGCACGCTCCCACAGTGGGTAGTGCGAGTCGATCAGTAGCCCGCCGCGCCGCTGTCACCGACACGCGAATCGGCCCCACCCAGGAACAAACCATTCTCACGGTCGTGATACACACCCATGGCTGAGCCCTGTCTGCCGCGTTCGCGCATCTCATGCCCCATGCCCTGATAGATCTTCACCGTATCCGGCGAGAAGTAACCTTCCTCAAAGGTGGTAATGTCCGGCAGCCATTGGTGGTGAATGCGACCGGCTTCGACGGCCTCACCGATGTTCATGCCGTGATCGATCACGTTGAGAATCAACTGCAGCGTGGTGTTGATGATAGTACGCCCCCCGGGACTGCCGATCGCCATCAGCGGCTTGCCGTCCTGCGCGACAATCGTCGGCGACATGCTGGAGAGCGGACGTTTCTGCGGCGCGACCAGATTGGCCGGAGTGCCGATCTGGCCAGAGCGATCGGTGACTCCGGGAACGGCATTGAAATCACCCAGCTCGTTGTTGAGCAGGTAACCACCACCCTCAGCGACGATGCGCGAACCGTAACCGAATTCCAGCGTGTAGGTCAGCGAGACCATGTTGCCGTCCTTGTCAGCGACTGAAAAATGCGTGGTCTCGTCGCTTTCGTAGACGTTGCCGAACTGGGTCTCGTCACTCACAGAGGCCTTGTCCGGATCGATAGTGGCGCGCAGGCGAGCGGCGTATTCCTTGTCGAGCAATTCGTCCAGCGGCATGCTCTCGTTGAAATCGGGATCGCCAAGGTGTTCGGCACGATCGGCATAGGCACGGCGCATCGCTTCGGTCAGAAAATGCAGATACTGCGCGGAATTATGCCCGGCGGCGGCAAGGTCGAAGCCTTCCAGAATGTTGAGCATCTCGATCATGGCGACGCCGCCAGAGCTTGGCGGTGCCATGCTGATGATCTCGTAGCCACGGTAAGTCCCGCGCGCCGGTTCGCGCTCGACCGCTTCATACTTTTCCAGATCTTCCTCGGTGATGAGGCCGCCGTTGGCACGCATGAAGTCGGCCAGCAATTTCGCATTCTCACCCTTGTAGAAGCCGTCGCGCCCCTGCTCCTGAATGAGCTGCAGAGTCTTGGCCAGATCCGGCTGCACCCAAAGATCTCCGAGTTCATACGCGGAACCATCGGCCTTCAGGAAAACCTCGGCCGAGGTAGGATACTGCTCCCACGCCGACTGATTTTGCCGAAAGCCGCTATACAGCGCGTAAGTGATAGGAATTCCATCACGGGCGAGGGCAACGGCCGGAGCCACCAGATCCGCCCAGGGCAGGCTGCCCAGTTCTTCGTGCGCCTTGTAGAGCCCCGCCACGGTGCCGGGCACGCCGATGGCGAGCATGCCGATGTGGTTGGAGTTATTGACGACCTTGCCGTCCAGACCCAGATACATGGTTTCGGTGGCGGCCAGCGGGGCTTTCTCGCGGAAATCGAAGGACGTCGCGTGGCCATCTTCACCGTGATAAACCATGAAGCCACCACCGCCGATGTTGCCGGCCGACGGCCAGGTAACGGCGAGCGCAAAGGCGGTTGCAATCGCCGCATCCACCGCATTACCACCTTGCTTGAGAATCTCGACGCCGACTTCGGAGGCGGTGAGAGAGGCACTGGCCACCACACCGTTCTCGACCCGCAATGGCGTTCTGCCACTGGTCGCATACAGCGAGGTTGACGTTGAAAGTGCTATGCACAGGACCAGCGCAATACTTCGGTAAAAAAGTCTCATCTTAGCTCCACGATTTGTTCCAAGGTCTAAAACCAACACGCCAAAAGTTAGTTTTCCGGCTTTCACGCACCGGTTTTTTGAATTGCTCTCATGCTCATAAACAGGCCTCTTCGAGTAAGGCCTGCACATAAAGGGTGCGCAGTTTCTGCGTGACAGGCCCCGGCCGACCATCGCCAATCACGTGGCCATCAATACTGACGACGGGCAGCACCAGTGTCGTGGCGCTGCTCATGAAGGCTTCATCGGCTATAAAGGCCTCCTCCAGCGTAAACTCCCTTTCCTGCAGTCCAATGTCATTCTCGCGCGCCATCCGCAGGATAACCTTGCGGCGAATCCCGGGCAGGATGCTGCCATTGGACGCTCGTGTGATGAGCGTATTACCGCGCACAATGAAAGCGGAGGACGTAACGCCCTCGGTAACCACGCCATCATCGATCATCCAGCCTTCGTAACCACCCCGCTCCACTGCCATTTGCTTGGACATGCACTGCGCCAGCAGGTTAACCGACTTGATATCACGCCGCTTCCAACGCAGATCAGGCACCGAGACAACCGCTACGCCATTGATGGCAAGCGGATGATCGATGATGCTGCGGGGAACGCCCCAGGCCACCAGACTTTGCTGCGCATGCTGTGGAAAAGCAAAGTCGCGCTCGGCCACTCCCCGGGTAATCTGCAGATACACATAGCCTTCCTGCAGACCGTCGCGCACCAGCAACTCTTCGAGTACGGCGATGAGCTCTGCCCGGGAGCATGGCCAGCCGATACCAGTGCTATGCAAACTGCGATCCAACCGCTCCAGGGCATGTTCTTTGTCCATCAGACGCTGACTAAGGACGGGCACTACCTCGTACACTCCATCACCGAATACGAAGCCCCTGTCGAAGACCGATACCCTGGCGTCCTCAGCGCGCACGAACTCGCCGTTCACGTAGACCGTCCTGTCGGCGATCCTTATTCCCGATCCGGCAGCAGACATGGCAACTGCTCCCTGCTCTGTGAGTGATGACGGAGCATAACAATATTGCTGAACAGGGAGTAGAAAATATTCCGCAGCGGAGCAGGCAAAAAAAATCCCGCTGACGCACGAGGCCGCAGCAGGATTTTTTTGAACAGCGGGAATCAGGAACCCAGGAATTAAACCTTGGACGCCTCGTACTCCGCTCTGTCTTCGTCGGTGATTTCCTTGATGCTCAGCTTGATACGGCCGCGCGCGTCGAGGTCTGTCACTTTCACCAGCACTTCCTGCCCTTCGCTCAGATACTCGCCGATGTTCTCAACGCGATCAGAGGAAATCTGGGAAATGTGCACCAGGCCGTCTTTGCCCGGCAGAATGGTGATGAAGGCACCGAAATCGACAATGCGTGCCACTTTGCCCATGTACAGCCTGCCCACTTCCGCCTCGGCAGTGATGCTCAGCACACGTGCGATAGCCGCGTCGCGTGAGGTAGCGTCTTCGCCATAGATGCGGATGTTGCCATCATCATCGATGTCGATGGAAGCGCCAGTCTCTTCAGTGATAGCGCGAATGACTGCGCCACCCTTGCCGATCACGTCGCGAATCTTGTCCGGATCGATCTTCATCATGGCCATGGAAGGCGCATTCTCGGAGACCGTAGCGCGCGGCTTGGACATCACCTTGTTCATCTCACCCAGAATGTGGATGCGGGCTTCCTGCGCCTGATGCAGAGCGATTTCCATGATCTCTTCAGTAATGCCCTGAATCTTGATGTCCATCTGCAGTGCGGTCACGCCATTGGCGGTGCCTGCAACCTTGAAGTCCATGTCGCCCAGGTGGTCTTCGTCACCGAGAATGTCGGTGATGACGGCGAAGCGATCGCCTTCCTTGATCAGACCCATCGCAATACCAGCCACCGGAGCGGTGATCGGCACACCGGCATCCATCAGAGCCAGTGAGCTGCCGCACACCGATGCCATGGAGCTGGAACCGTTGGACTCGGTGATCTCGGAGACCACACGAATTGCGTAGGGGAATGAATCTTCAGAGGGCATTACCGCCTGCACACCGCGCTTGGCCAGTTTGCCGTGGCCGATTTCGCGACGCTTGGGGCCGCTCATCATGCCGGTTTCACCGACGCAGAAGGGTGGGAAGTTGTAGTGCAGCATGAAGGCTTCTTTTCTGGAACCTTCGAGGCCTTCGATCAATTGTGCATCACGCACTGCACCCAGTGTTGTCACGACCAGTGCCTGAGTTTCACCACGGGTGAACAAGGCTGAACCGTGAGCTTTCGGCAGCACGCCGGTCTCGATGGAGATCGGACGTACTGTGCGGGTGTCGCGACCATCGATACGCGGAGCGCCGTCGATGATGCGGTTACGCACAACTTTCTTCTCAAGAGATGCGAACACGCCAGAAACTTCCTCGGCGCTGACGCCAGTGTCGGCATTGGCGAACTGCGCAACAGCCTGCTCCAGCAAAGCACCAAGCGTGTCATAACGCTGCATCTTGTCAGAGATCTGGTAGGCAGAACCGATGCTGTCGGCGAACGCCTGCTTCAGACCTGACTGCAGAGCCTCATTGACCTGAGCAACTTCCAGTTCCCATGCCGGTTTGCCGGCCTCGGCCTTGAATTCCAGGATGGCGTCGACAACGACCTGCATGGCCTCGTGACCAAACAGAACCGCACCCAGCATCTGATCTTCGCTCAGTTGCTTGGCTTCAGACTCCACCATCAGCACGGCAGAACGGGTGCCAGCGACAACCATGTCCAGCGCAGAAGTTTCGAGCTGCTTCACATCCGGGTTGAGGATGTAGCCGTCCTTCAGATCGTAACCCACGCGGGCAGCGCCCACGGGTTCGAGGAAAGGCATGCCGGAAATTGCCAGTGCTGCAGAAGCGCCGATCAGAGAGGCGATATCCGGATCCTGATCTTTGGCTGCGGAGATGACAGTACAGACAACCTGCACTTCATTGCGGAAATTCTTGGGAAACAGCGGTCTGATGGGACGGTCGATCAACCGTGAGGTCAGCGTCTCTTTCTCTGTGGGGCGGCCTTCGCGCTTGAAGAATCCACCGGGGATCTTGCCTGCTGCGTAGGTCTTTTCCTGATAGTTCACAGTCAATGGGAAAAAATCGGTTCCCGGCTTGATCTGTTTCTTGCCTACGACGGTCGCCAGTACCTGGGTGTCGCCCATGGTCACAACAACAGCGCCGGTGGCTTGTCTGGCAATTTTGCCAGTTTCCAGTGTCACGGTGTACTGACCGTACTGGAAGGTCTTTCTTACTATATTGAACATACTCTATTCCTGTGTTTTTTATTTTGACCCCGGCACCATTGCAATGACGTCCCTGTCAAACAAGGTCTCTCTATATCATCTCTTCATTTCCGACTTACTTCTCAATCATTACCAAAGCACCTTTCTTGCGATACAGCTTAGCGACGCAGGTTCAGCTTCTTGATCAGATCGGCGTAACGATCTGAATTCTTGCCCTTCAGGTAGTCGAGCAATTTACGACGGCTGTTAACCATGCGGATCAGACCACGGCGTGAGTGGTGGTCATGCACGTGCTCTTTGAAGTGAGACTGCAGGTGGTTGATGTTCTCGGTCAACAGGGCTACCTGTACTTCGGGTGAGCCTGTGTCGCCTTCACTCTGAGCGTACTCTTTTACGATTGCTGCTTTCTGTTCTGGTGTTAAAGCCATTTTCTCTTCTCCTAATATGCATTGCGATTAAATAGCCGGTCACGCCAATCGTGATCCGGCCTTTTTTGCTGACATCCCTGCCAAACCAGCGTCACCATGCATATTTATAGTGATCTGGTACTTTCCTTTTAAACTTCTACTGCCCTGTGACGAACAGCCGCCGAGGCGCCACTCTTCCATCTTCGAGCATGATTCCGATGCCGATGAACTCATCCTCGTCGTAAAGACGCACGAGACCTGAATCCGGCAAATGCCTGACCAATACTGCCTGGCCCTGCTTGACATAATCTGCTGTCACCGAGGGCAATACCACTTTGGGTAACTCTGCCACTGCTTCGTCGGCCGGCACCAGCAATTGGTCAATCGCTTCCAGACCGCCAGCGTCCTTCAATTCCCGCAGGCGTTCAATGCTAACACATTGACTCTCACCGAACGCACCTGCCTGCAGCCGACGCAACTCGGTGACATGAGCACCGCAACCCAGCGCCTCGCCGAGATCGTCTGCAATGGAGCGGATATAAGTGCCCTTGCTGCAGAATATTTCCAGCTCCGCCGTTGTTCCTTCGCCATCACTTTCTGCGTAACTGAGCAACTCCAGCGCATAAATCGTGACCGGGCGGGCCTGTCTTTCCACTTCCTGGCCAGCGCGGGCCAGCTTGTACAATGGCGTTCCCTGATGCTTCAGCGCCGAGTACATCGGCGGTGTCTGCTCGATATCGCCTCGAAACTGTTCCAACTCTTCCAGCACGCGCTCGCGCGTCAGGCCTGCGACGGAGCGCTCGCTGATCACAGCACCTTCCGAATCGGCCGTATCGGTTCTAACCCCAAACTTCACCCTGGTTCGGTAGCGCTTGTCTGAGTCCAGCAGGAACTGGGAAATCTTGGTGGCTTCGCCAAAGCACAACGGCAAAACCCCGGTCGCCAGCGGATCGAGAGCTCCGGTATGACCAGCCTTCTCTGCCCCGAATAAACGCTTCACTTCCTGAAGACAGGCGTTGGAGCTCGCGCCCTTCGCCTTGTCGAGCACGATAATGCCGGTGATATCACGGCCGCGCTGTCTACGTCGCTGCGTCAAGCGCTGCTCTCCTGCCAGATCCCGTCATCAGGACTGGTGTTGGCTGTCCGCAGCAAGTGCGCGATCAATCAGTGAAGACAGGTACTGACCACGGGCCACGCTCTCATCATAGTGAAAGGTCAGCCTGGGCGTGATGCGCAGGCTGAGCCGACTGGCCAGCAGCGTACGCAGGTAGCCTGCAGCATTGTTGAGCGCCTTGATACTCTCTTCGATCTCAAGCTTGTCCAGCGGGCTCGCCTGCTGAAGCGTAACACCGGGAGCCAGCCCCGAGACCCCATCAACAGAGCCCATTACGGTCACATACACATCGGCATAGGCGAGATCGCGAGAAACTTTCACGCCCGTCACGGAGACCATGCCGACACGCGGGTCGCTGACCTCGGCCTGAATCAGCACGGCCAGCTCACGCTGAAGCTGGTCGGCGACCTTCTGCACTCTGGGTGATACTTTTGCCATGCGCTTCTTCCCACCCTTCGCAAGGGCGACTTGTTATAACGTTCTCGCTATTGCCGTGGTCTGATAGACCTCGATCTTGTCGCCAATCTGTACGTCGTTGTAGTTCTTCACGCCGATACCACACTCCATGCCCATACGCACAGAAGAGGCTTCGTCCTTGAACCGACGCAATGATTCCAGCTCGCCTTCGTAGATCACCACGTTGTTGCGCAAGACGCGGATAGGCTTGTTGCGATGCACAGTACCTTCAATCACCATGCTGCCAGCGATCTGGCCGAACTTCGGTGAATTGAAGACATCGCGCACTTCCGCAACGCCCAGAATTTCTTCGCGCATTTCCGGTGACAGCATGCCACCAAGCACTGCTTTCACATCATCAATCACGTTATAGATGATGTTGTAGTAGCGCAGCTCCAGCCCTTCGTTCTCAATGATCTCGCGTGCACTCTTGTCTGCACGGACGTTGAAGCCGATGATGCGGGCCTTCGACGTCGCGGCCAATTGCGCATCAGTTTCAGAGATACCACCAACACCGGAGGACACAATGTTGACCTTCACTTCGTCGGTGCCTAATTTATGCAGCGAGGAAACGATGGCTTCCAGCGATCCACGCACGTCGGTCTTGAGGACGATGTTCATCACGCCCACATCGGCACGACCGATGCCTGCGAACATCGATTCGACCTTGTTGTTCTGCTGCAGGGCAACCTTGTTGTCCTTGTGACGCTCGCGACGGAACATGGCCACTTCTTTGGCCTTCTTCTCGTCCGCAACCACAACAAATTCGTCACCCGCTTCCGGCACGCCATTGAGACCCAGAATCTCCACGGGAATCGACGGACCTGCAGACTTAACCGACTGACTCATTTCGTCGATAAGGGCACGTACGCGACCAAATTCCTGACCGACCAGAACAACGTCACCCACTTTCAGAGTACCGTTTTGCACCAGAACGGATGCCACGGGACCACGCCCCTTGTCGAGACGCGATTCAATAACAACGCCCTTGCCAGGCGCGTCCACAAACGCCTTAAGCTCCAGAATTTCCGCCTGTAGCAGAATCGCTTCCAGCAAGTCCTCTATGCCTTTGCCAGTATGGGCCGACACTTCGACGAACTGGGTGTCGCCACCCCATGCATCGGAAATGACACCAAGATTGGCCAACTCGCTACGCACGCGATCCAGATCGATGTTGGGTTTGTCGACTTTGGTAATTGCGACCACCATAGGAACACCGGCGGAGCGGGCGTGCTGAACGGCTTCTTCCGTCTGCGGCTTCACGCCATCATCGGCAGCGACAACGAGCACCACAACGTCAGTCGCCTTGGCACCGCGTGAGCGCATGGCGCTGAATGCGGCGTGTCCCGGCGTGTCGAGGAAACAGATCATGCCGCGGTCGGTTTCAACGTGATAGGCACCGATGTGCTGAGTAATGCCACCGGCCTCGTGAGCCACCACACTGGCCTTGCGAATGTAGTCGAGCAATGAGGTCTTGCCGTGGTCGACGTGACCCATGACGGTCACAACCGGCGCTCTGGAGAAAGACTCGGCACCTTCATCATAGGTAATCGATTCGTACAGGCTCTCTTCGATCGCATCCGCAGACACGAACTTGGCGGTGTTTCCCATTTCCTCGACGAGCAACGTGCTGGTGTCCTGATCCAGAACCTGATTGATGGTCGCCATGACGCCCATCTTGAACAGCATCTTGATCACTGCAGCGGACTTCACTGACATCTTTTGTGCCAGATCGGTGACAGAGTTCGCATCACCAATGGTGATCTCTCTGGAGATAAATTCAGTAGGCTTCTCGAAGCCGTGCTGCTTGGTCGCACGCGACTTCTTGCGCCCGCCGCGACGGCCACGACCACCCTCGCTATACTCGCTGTCTTCCAGCACGAAAACTTCCGCGACGCGAGCCTTGCCCTGCTTTCTGGCCGGTGCTTTGTCCTTTTTGCGGAAAGCGTTCTTGTCGTCGTCCTTGTCCTTGTCAACGACAGCGTCCTTCTTGACGCCCTTGGCTGGCTCCAACTTGGCCGCTGCAGCAGGCCGGCCACGGGTTTCTGCAGCCTCTGCCACTCTGGTTTCGGCTGGCGCATCAGCGGCGGCCTTGTCAGTCACAGGTGTTCCCACCTCGACTTTCGGCGCCTCGGGCTGCGCTACCATCTCCTGTTGCAGAGCTACAGCGTCGATCTGCGCCGTAAATTCCTGACCATCGGGCAACGCTTCATCATGCTGTTCGCCAGCTTCAGGACCGCCATCTTTTTCAGGCAAAAGTTCGCTGCGTTTTACGTAGGTGCGTTTCTTTCGCACTTCCACCGCGATTGTCTTGCCGCGTCCATGATTGGAAGCGGACTTCAGCGTCTCTACAGTCTTGCGCTGGAGAGTAATTTTCTTGGGGGCACCATCGGTTGCCTCCCTGTCGCCATGACTGCGGCGCAGGAACAGCAAGAGCGTATTCTTGTCCTCATTCGATATGGAATCATCCGCCTTCGTATGGGGCAGACCCGCCTCTTTCACCTGGGAAAGAAGCTTCTCTACGGAAACTCCAACCACTTTGGCGAGTTCACTGACTGTAACATCTGCCATTTAAGATACTCCTGATTACTCTTGCCGCTAAACCCGATTGCCTGTCTTCTAACGCTTCGTCGTGAGAGTTATTCGAACCAGGGCGCTCGGGCCGTCATGATGAGCTTACCGGCACGCTCTTCGTCCATGCCTTCTATATCCAGCAATTCGTCCACTGACTGCTCCGCCAGATCTTCCATGCTCAGCACGCCCTTTTTGGACAGTGCCAGTGCGAGATTTTCATCCATGCCTTCCATGGAGAGCAGATCGTCCGCCACATTGGCACTGGACAGCCCCTCTTCAGAGGCAATCGCCTGAGTCAGCAGCGCATCCTTCGCACGATTGCGCAATTCGTTGGCGATATCCTCATCGAACCCGTCGATGTTGATGATTTCGTCGAGCGGCACATAAGCAATTTCTTCGATTGAGGTAAAGCCTTCGTTGACCAGAATCTCAGCAATGTCTTCGTCCACGTCCAGCTTGGCAACAAACATCTCCACAAAGCCACTGGTCTCCTGCTGCTGCTTTTCAACGGCAGCGGCAACACTCATGACATTGATTGTCCAGCCAGTCAGCTCACTGGAAAGCCTTACGTTCTGACCATTGCGACCGATCGCCTGGGCCAGGTTATCCTCTTCGACAGCAACGTCCATCGTGTGACGGTCTTCATCGACAATGATAGACGCTACTTCGGCCGGCGCCATTGAGTTGATGACCAGTTGTGCGGGATTATCGTCCCACAGAATGATGTCAATGCGCTCGTTGGCCAACTCGTTGGAGACCACCTGTACGCGCGAACCTCGCATGCCTACACAGGCGCCTACCGGATCAATACGTCCGTCGTTGGTGCGCACCACAATCTTGGCTCTTGAGCCTGGATCGCGCGCAGCAGCCTTGATCTCAATCACTTCTTCAGCGATTTCCGGCACTTCAATCTTGAACAATTCGATCAGCATGCCAGGTGCCGTTCTGCTCAGGAACAATTGCGGCCCACGCGGCTCTGAACGCACATCAAGCAGCAAGGCGCGAATGCGGTCACCCACGCGGAAATTCTCCCGAGGAATCATGTGTTCACGCGCCAGCAGCCCTTCGGCATTGCCACCCATATCGACCAGAACGCTCTCACGGGTGACCTTCTTGACCGTGCCGGAGATCAGCGTGCCGATCTTGTCGCGGTACTCGGCGATAATGATGTCACGTTCCGCTTCGCGCACTTTCTGCACGATAACCTGCTT